>NZ_JAZDRK010000039.1:0-15085 GCF_047501505.1 Rhodopseudomonas sp. G2_2311 | reverse complement strand
ACGTGACAACGGCAGAGTTGAACGACCCAAGGACAAGCTATGCCTGGGGACCCCCACCCCCTACCCCTCCCCGCAAGGGGGAGGGGAGTGCGCTGCGACGCGTGGCGTACTTACGCGACCTCCGCCAGCACCTTCTCCACGGCTTTCCGCTCCTCGGCCGTCAGCGCGGCTTGCGGGGGGATGGGATCGCCGACGTCGTAGCCTTGCAGCGCCAGGCCGGCCTTGATGCAGGCGGCGAGGTTGAATTTGGCGAAGGCTTCGTTGACGCGCCACAGCTTGCGCTGCAGCTTCAAGGCCTCGTCCCAACGCTGCGCCTTGCACAGTTCGTACAGCGCAACGCTTTGGCGCGGCGCGATGCAGGCGGGGCCGGCCATCCAGCCGACGCCGCCGATCAGCATCACCGCGGCAGGAATATGCGCCGAGGCCGAGAACACCTGCAGCGCGTCGCCGCAGCGATTGATGATCGACAGCAGCCGGCCGGTATTGGTCGAGGCGTCCTTGATGTAGCGAATCCGCGGATGCTCGGCGAGCCGCGCGATGACGTCGAGCGTCAGATCCGAGCGCTGGAATTGCGGGTTGGTGTAGATCACTACCGGGATCTCGACCGCATCCGCGATGGCGCGGAAATAGCTTTCGATCTGCGCATCCTTGAGCGGGAAATACGCTTCGAGAATCGCCAGAATGCCATCGGCGCCGAGCTTCTCGTACAATCTGGCCTGCGCCACCGCATCCGCCACCGAGGTCGAGGCAACACCGGCCACCACCGGCACCCGGCGCTGTGCGGCCTCGATCGTCGCCCGCACCACCGCCTCGCGCTGTGCGGTGCCGAGATAGGCAAATTCCCCGGTCGAGCCGAGCGGCGTCAGCCCGTGCACACCCGCCTGGATCAGATCGTCGCACAGCCGGCCCATCACATCGGCGCGAACGCGGCCGTCCGCATCGACCGGAGACACCAGATAAGGGAATACGCCGTGAAAATCCGCCATCATCCAATCCGTCACTTGTCCACATCCGGCCACCGGAACCGGTGCCCCTGCCTATCCAGCGCAATCCGCCCGGCGCCGCAAGGCGGAAACGTGCTAAGCCTGCCCGACCCTGCCCTGAACGAGACCTGCCGATGACCTCTGCCCCGCCCCGCGCCGCCAACCAGCAACCGCCGGTCGCGCCGCGCCGTCCGCATAGCTTCACCACCCACGGCATCACGCTGACCGACGACTATGCCTGGCTGAAGGATCCGAACTGGCAGGAGGTGCTGCGCGATCCGTCGCTGCTCGATCCGGACATCCGCACCTATCTCGAGGCCGAGAAGGGCTACACCGACAGCGTGCTCGGCCACACCACGAGTTTGCAGAAGAAGCTGGTCGCTGAGATGCGCGGCCGGATCAAGGAGGACGATTCCAGCGTCCCGTCGCCGGATGGGCCTTACGCTTACTTGCGCAAATATCGCGAGGGCGGCCAGCACCCGCTGTACGGCCGCGTCGCCCGCGACGGCAGCGGCGAGATCGACGTCGTTCTCGACGGCGACGAACTCGCCAAGGGCCACGACTACTTCCAGTTCGGCGACCGCCGGCATTCGCTCGATCATAGACTCGAAGGCTGGAGCGCCGACACCAAGGGCTCCGAATACTACACCATCCGCGTCCGCGACTGGGCGACCAAGCAGGACCTGGCCGACGTGGTCGAGGAGACCGACGGCGGGCTGGTGTGGACCGCGGATTCGAGCGCGTTCTTCTACGTCAAGCTCGACGACAACCACCGCCCGATGCAAGTGTGGCTGCACAAGCTCGGCACGAAGCAGGCCGACGATCTTCTGATCTACGAAGAGCCGGACTCCGGCTGGTTCACCCACATTCACGAAAGCACCAGCGGCCGGTTCTGCGTCATCGCCGGCGGCGATCACGAGACTTCCGAGCAGCGACTGATCGACGTCTCCGATCCGACCGCGCCGCCGCGCCTGGTCGCCAAGCGCGAACTCGGCGTGCAGTATTCGCTCGGCGACCGCGGCGACGAACTGTTCATCCTCACCAACGCCGACGGCGCGATCGACTTCAAGATCGTCACAGCGCCGCTGGCTGAGCCGACCCGCAACAACTGGCGCGATTTGATCCCGCACCGCGCCGGGATCTATGTGATCGATTTCGATCTCACCACCGGCCACCTGATCCGGCTGGAGCGCGCCAATGCGCTGCCGTCGATCACCATCCGCGACCTGAAGAGCGGCGACGAACACGCCATCGCGTTCGCCGAGACCGCGTATTCGCTCGGCACCATCGGCGGCTACGAGTTCGACACCACCAACCTGCGGTTCTCGTATTCGTCGATGACGACGCCGTCGGAAGTCTATGACTACGACATGGCGACGCGGCAGCGCGTCTTGCGCAAGCGCCAGGAGATTCCCTCCGGCCATAATCCCGCCGATTACGTCACCACCCGGATCATGGCGAAGGCGGACGACGGCGCCGAGGTGCCGGTGTCGATCCTGCATCGGGCCGGCCTCACGCTCGATGGAAAGGCACCACTGCTGCTGTACGGCTACGGCTCGTATGGCCACGCGATGGGCGCCGGCTTTTCGGCCAATGCGCTGTCGCTGGTCGACCGCGGCTTCGTCTATGCGATCGCCCATATCCGCGGCGGCGCCGACAAGGGCTGGGGCTGGTATCTGGACGGCAAGCGCGAGAAGAAGACCAACTCGTTCGACGACTTCGCCGCCAGCGCCCGCGCGCTGTGTGCTGCGAACTACACCTCGCCCAAGCGCATCGTCGCCCACGGCGGCAGCGCCGGCGGCATGCTGATGGGCGCAGTCGCCAATCGCGCCGGTGAGCTGTTCGCCGGCATCGTCGCCGAGGTACCGTTCGTCGACGTACTCAACACCATGCTGGACGACACCCTGCCGCTGACGCCTCCCGAGTGGCCGGAGTGGGGCAATCCGATTGCGAGCGAAGCCGACTTCAAGACCATCCTGTCGTATTCGCCCTACGATAACGTCGCCGCCAAAGAGTATCCGGCGATCCTGGCGATGGGCGGTCTCACCGATCCGCGCGTGACCTATTGGGAGCCCGCCAAATGGGTCGCGCGGCTGCGCGCCACCATGACAGGTGGCGGCCCGGTGCTGCTGCGCATCAACATGGGCGCCGGCCACGGCGGCGCCTCCGGCCGCTTCAGCCGCCTCGACGAAATCGCGATCGTCTACGCCTTCGCGCTGTGGGCGGTCGGCTTGGCTGACGCCGAAGCGTGAGCGTGGCATAAAGCCAATCAGACAACCCCTCCCCGTCATTGCGAGCGAAGCGAAGCAATCCAGAAGCGCCGAGCACTGAACCTGGATTGCTTCGTCGCTCCGCTCCTCGCAATGACGGTGCCCAACTAACAATTCAGGAAACAACCCGAGCACATCATGGCCGCACCCAAACCGCCCGGATTTGAAACCCTCAGCCTGCATGCCGGACAGCATCCCGATCCGCTGACCGGCTCGCGCGCGGTGCCGATCTATCAGACCACGTCCTACGTGTTTCAGGACACCGACCACGCCGCGGCGCTGTTCAATATGGAGCGGCCCGGCCACCTCTACACGCGGATCTCCAACCCGACGATCGCGGTGCTTGAAGAGCGGATCGCCGCACTGGAGAACGGCGTCGGCGCGGTCGCGACCGCGAGCGGCATGGCGGCGCTGCATCTGGCGATCGCGACGCTGCTGAGTGCCGGCGATCATATCGTCGCATCATCCTCGCTGTACGGCGGCACGATCAACCTCTTGGCGCACACGCTGCCGCGGTTCGGCATCACCACCAGCTTCGTGGCGCCGCGCGACCACGCCGGCCTCGCGGCAGCGATCCAGCCGAACACCCGGCTGATGATCGGCGAGACCATCGGCAATCCGGGCCTCGAAGTGCTCGACATCCCGAAGGTCGCGGCGATCGCTCATGAGGCGAAGATCCCGCTGTTGATCGACAACACCTTCGCGACTCCGTACCTGAGCAAGCCGATCGAACTCGGCGCCGACATCGTGATGCACTCGGCGACCAAATGGCTCGGCGGCCACGGCATCGCGATCGGCGGTGTGCTGGTCGACGGCGGCCGGTTCGACTGGCGCGGCTCCGGCAAGTTTCCGACGCTGACCGAGCCCTATGCCGGGTATCACGACGTCGTCTTCGACGAGCAATTCGGGCCGCCCGCTTTCGTCATCCGCGCGCGAATGGAGGGCCTGCGTGACTTCGGCGCATGTCTTTCGCCGACCAACGCTTTCCAGCTGCTGCAGGGTATCGAGACGCTGCCGGTGCGGATGGATCGGCATGTCGCCAACACCAAGGCAGTGCTCGATTTCCTCCAAGCCAACAAGGCGGTCGACTGGGTGCTGCATCCGACGTTGGAGAACCACCCGGACTACGACCTCGCTAAGACGCTGCTGCCGAACGGCGCCGGCTCGATCATCTCGTTCGGCATCAAGGGCGGCCGCGCCGCCGGCCGCAAGTTCATCGAAGCGCTGCGGCTGACCAGCCATCTTGCCAATGTCGGCGACGCCAAGACGCTGGTGATCCATCCGGCTTCGACCACGCATCAGCAGATGAGCGCCGAGCAGCTCGAGGCCGCCGGCATCGGCGAGGAACTGATCCGGCTGTCGGTCGGCATCGAAACCGCCGACGACATTATCGCTGACCTGGCGCAGGCTCTGCGCGTTTCGCAGAAGGGCTGAGTCATGCAGATCAAGGTCAACGGAACAGACACCTTCGTTGCCACCGGCGGCAAGCCGTTCGACGCGTCGCTGCCCGCCGCGGTGTTCATCCACGGCGCCGGCTTCGATCGCTCGGTGTGGGCGCTGCAGACCCGCTGGTTCGCGCACCACGGCTACGCCGTGCTGGCGCCGGATCTGCCCGGCCACGGCCGCTCCGGCGGCGAGCCGCTGAAGACGATCGCCGAAATGGCCGACTGGATCGCCGCGCTGCTCGACGCCACGGGCGCGCAAGCTGCCAAGCTGATCGGCCATTCGATGGGCTCGCTGATCGCGCTGGAGACCGCCGCGCGGCACCCGGCCAAGGTGGCGTCCTTGGCGCTGATCGGCACCACCTCGACCATGGCGGTCGGCCCCGACCTGTTGAAAGCCGCCGAAGCCAACGCCCCCGCGGCGGTTGCGATGATGACGATCTGGGGCCTTGGCCCGGATGCCGAGATCGGCGGCAACCTCGCTCCCGGCCTGTGGATGCACGGCGGCTCGGTGCGCGTGCTCGAAGCCAACAAGCCCGGCGTGATCTTCAACGATTTGTCGGCCTGCAACGACTACAAGGACGCGCTGACGGCGGCGGCGAAGGTGACGGTGCCGACACTGTTCATCCTCGGCGAACGCGACATGATGACCCCGACCAAGAACGGCAAGACTCTCGCCGCCGCGATTGCGGATTCACGCACCGTAATCCTGCAAGGCGCCGGCCACACCATGATGGTCGAGCGCCCCGACGAGGTGCTGAAGGCGTTACAAGGGTAACCGCTCTCTGGCCCCACGCTCGTCATTCCGGGGCGCTCGCGCGAGCGAGCGAACCCGGAATCCCGAGCTGTGGAGCACCCAGCGTTTGCAACAACTTCTGGATTCCGGGTTCGCGCTTCGCGCGCCCCGGAATGACCGTGTTGGGGCTAGGCTTGGATGCGCCCCCGAGCACAGCGAACTCCCTCGCCCGCTCTTCGCGGGGAGAGGGTTGGGGTGAGGGGCGACGCGGGCAACTCGATGCGGAAAGGCGCAGGAACATACGATGATGGTCGAGCGCCCGGACGACGTGCTGAAGGCACTGCAGGGGTAAGACTCTTCTAGCTCCGCGCTCGTCATTCCGGGGCGCTCGCGCCAGCGAGCGAACCCGGAATCCCGAGCTGTGGAGCACCCGGCGTCGCAACAACCTCCGGATTCCGGGTTCGCCGCTGCGCGGCGCCCCGGAATGACGTTGGTGGTTGAAAGAAGGCGACGACTAACTGCCGCTTCCGCTCCCCTCACCCTTCCCGAACACCCGGCTCGCCAGCACATCGCCCGCTTCGATCGTCATGATGTCCTCGGCGGTCAGTGAACGGTCGAGGTCGGCGATCAGGCGGTTGGCCTGGCGGAGACGGATGCGGTCGAGCGCGTTGCGGATCGAGCGGGCGTTGGCGAACAGCGGCTGGGTTTTGCGGATGCCGATGTAGCGCTCGAACGCAGCCTTTGCTTCAGGGGAGAAGTGATAGTTCTGCTCGTTCAGCATGCCTTCGGCGATCGTCAGCAGTTCGCCGTCGGTGTAGTCCGGGAAGTCGATATGGTGGGCGATCCGCGAGCGGAAGCCGGGATTGCTCTGGAAGAATTTCTCCATCCGGTCGGCATAGCCGGCCAGGATCACCACCAGATCGTCGCGCTGGTTCTCCATCACCTGGAGCAGGATCTCGATCGCTTCCTGGCCGTAGTCGCGCTCGTTCTCCGGGCGATACAGATAGTAGGCCTCGTCGATGAACAGCACGCCGCCCATCGCCTTCTTCAGCACTTCCTTGGTCTTCGGGGCGGTGTGGCCGATATACTGCCCGACCAGTTCGTCGCGGGTCACCGAGACGACGTGGCCGCGGCGCACGAAGCCGAGCTTGTGCAGGATCGAGGCGATTCGCAGCGCCACCGTGGTCTTGCCGGTGCCGGGATTGCCGGTGAACGACATGTGCAGCGTCGGGTTGCCGGTGGCGAGCCCCATCCGCTTGCGCAGGCGTTCGACCAGAAGCAGCGCCGCGATCTCGCGGATGCGGGTCTTGACCGGCTTGAGCCCGACCAGCTCGCGATCGAGTTGATCCAGCACCTCGCCGATACCCACCTCGTTGAACTCGGCGCGGAGATCGACGCGCGCGGGCGGCGCGTCGTCTCCATTGGGCGTCGTTGCTGTCGCGTCCACGATCAGCCTCCGTAGCGGCGGCCTTCAGGCTTGTCGGCCGAATAGGCGCGCGTGGTGTACCGCATGTTGCGGCCGTCGGACTCCTGACGATCGAGACGGAAGCCGGGCTCGTCCTTCGGGCGGTTGACGATGAAGGACAGCCGCACCGACTCCCAGCCATGCGAGGAGTCGAACGCCGACAGCCGGATGTAGCGGTCGCCGTAGATCTTGCGGCATTCGTTGAGTTCCATCATCACGCCGGCGGCGTCCTGCAGATCGAACATCGGCAGGCCCCACATCTCCCAATAGGTGTTGCGGGGATGCGGATCGTCGGTGAATTCGAGGTTCACCGCCCAGCCCTTGGACAGCGCGTATTGCACCTGGGCGGCGATCTGCTCGTCGGTGAGATCGGGCAGGAACGAGAAACAGCCTTGGGTCAGTCGCATTGGAAATTGCTCCTTGGTTTTCGCCGTGCACCGAAAGCCTGCGTCATTGCGAGCGAAGCGAAGCAATCCAGCGCAGTGCACCGGGCCTCTGGATTGCTTCGTCGCTTCGCTCCTCGCAATGACGGGTCAGGGCCTATCGGCCGGGTTGAGGTTGTTACACCGACACCGACGGGGTCGGCGCGTAGTCGGGGGTGTCGGTGGATTCGTAGTTGAAGGTCACGTTCTTCCAGGTGTCGAGCGCGGCCTTCAGCGGCGTGCAGGTCTGCGCCGCCTTGGCGAGGATTTCCGGACCTTCGTGCAGATAGTCGCGGCCCTCGTTGCGGGCGAGGATCATGGCTTCCAGCGCGACGCGGTTGGCAGTGGCGCCGGCCGCGATACCCATCGGATGGCCGATAGTGCCGCCGCCGAACTGCAGCACGACGTCTTCGCCGAGCAGATGGAGCAACTGGTGCATCTGGCCGGCATGGATACCGCCCGAGGCCACCGGCATCAGCTTGTTGAGGCTGGCCCAATGCTGGTCGAAGAACAGGCCGTTCTCCAGCGCCATCGGGTTGAAGTCCTCGCGGCAGATGTCGTAGTAGCCCTTGGTGGTCGCCGGATCGCCTTCGAGCTTGCCGACCACGGTGCCGGCATGGATGTGGTCGACGCCGGCGAGCCGCATCCACTTGGCGATGACGCGGAACGACACGCCATGATTACGCTGCCGCGTGTAGGTCGAGTGACCGGCACGATGCAGATGCAGGATCATGTCGTTCTTGCGCGCCCACTTCGCCATCGACTGGATCGCGGTGTAGCCGATCACGAGGTCGATCATCACGATGATCGAGCCGAGTTCCTTGGCGTATTCGGCGCGCTCGTACATATCCTCCATCGTCGCCGCGGTGACGTTGAGGTAGGTGCCCTTGATCTCGCCGGTCTGCGCCTGCGCCTTGTTGACCGCCTCCATGCAGTACAGGAAGCGCTCGCGCCAGTGCATGAACGGTTGCGAGTTGATGTTCTCGTCGTCCTTGGTGAAGTCGAGACCGCCCTTCAGCGCCTCGTACACCACGCGGCCGTAGTTGCGGCCCGACAGGCCGAGCTTCGGCTTGACGGTGGCGCCGAGCAGCGGCCGGCCGAACTTGTCCATGCGCTCGCGCTCGACCACGATGCCGGTCGCCGGGCCCTGGAACGTCTTCACATAGGCGATCGGCAGCCGCATGTCCTCGAGCCGCAGCGCCTTCAGCGGCTTGAAGCCGAACACGTTGCCGATGATCGAGGCGGTCAGGTTAGCGATCGAGCCCGCCTCGAACAGGTCGAGGTCATAGGCGATGTAGGCGAAGTACTGGCCGGGCGAATTCGGCACCGGATCGACGCGGTAGCACTTGGCGCGATACTTCTCGGCCGCGGTCAGGCGATCGGTCCACACCACCGTCCAGGTCGCGGTGGACGATTCACCGGCGACGGCCGCCGCGGCTTCGATCGGATCGACGCCGTCCTGCGGGGTGACGCGGAACAGCGCGATGACGTCGGTGTCCTTCGGCTCGTAGTCGGGCTCCCAATAGCCCATCTTCTTGTATTCCATCACGCCCGAGCGATAGCGGTCCTTGCCGCGGATGGTGACTGCTTCGTTCATGTCGTCCTCCTTGAAAGCCTTGAAAGCCTTGGCAGGCCGAGGCGGCTGGATGGTCGGACACCGTTCGGGAACTTGATCGCGAAGTTCGCGCTGTGCCGATCGGCGTCGCGGGATGCGTTGTGGGAGGACATTGACCACAACCACAAAAATAAGAGAAATTTTATTATCTTCGATATCGCAAAAGAATTTCTTATATCTCAGGCGACGCGATCAGGCCACCTCAGACGGCGCGTCGAGCACCGGCTCTGCGTTGTCGAGCGCGGCATGAAGCGCAGCAAACGCATCTGGAATATCTTTGTGAGGCGCGCAGGCGGCCTCCATCCGGCGGCACGCTGCTGCTAACTGCTTGAAGCCGAGCTGGCCGGCGAGCGACACCGTCTTGTGAGCTGCGGCACCGAGCGCGGTCCGCGCCTCGTGATCGAGCTTCATCGCGTCGATGTGGTGCGGCCACTGCGTCCTGATGCGCGCGATGGTGTCGCGAAGCTGTTCGGCAAAGCCCGCGATATCGTGCTCGCTGGCAAACATCCGCAGATCGTCGAGCGCAGCCTGATCGCGCACCGGATGGTCCGGCTCGGAACCAAGCTCGATCGGCGCCAAGGGCTCGGACGGCACATGCGCGATATCGCCGTCGATCCATCGTGCCACGCAGGCCAACAGCTCAGTGCGATTGATCGGCTTGCCGAGATGGCCGTCGATACCCGCCGCCTTGTAGCGCTCGACCTGCTCGGGCAGCACGTTGGCGGTGAGTGCGATGATCGGCACATCGCGGTAAATACAGCCGAGCGCGCGGATCCGGCGGGTGGCTTCCAGCCCGTCCATTTCGCCCATCTGAACGTCCATGAAGATCAGGTCGTAGCTGCGGCTCGCCACCATCGCGATCGCAGCCGCGCCGCTATCGGCGAGATCGACGTCGTGGCCGGCGCGGGTCAGCATCGTCTTGCACAGATCGCGGTTCATCTCGACGTCGTCGACCACCAGGATCTTGACCGACCGGCTGCAATGGACCTGCGCATCGTGCCGTTCGATATCGAGCCGTTCGGCGACCGGCATCTCGACTTCGAAATAGAATGTGCTGCCGGCGCCCGGCTGGCTTTCGATCTTGAGTTCGCTGCGCATCGCCTGGACGATCCGCTGCGAGATCGCCAGCCCGAGCCCGGTGCCGCCGAATTTGCGCGAGATCGTCTCGTCGGCCTGGCTGAAGCGCTTGAACAGCCCTTTCTGCGCCTCAGGCGAAATCCCGATGCCGGTGTCGGCGACGGAAATCCGCAGCCGGACCAGATGATCGACCCGCCCGATGCACGACACGATCAGTTCGACCGATCCGGCCGAGGTGAACTTCACGGCGTTGTTCATCAGGTTGAGCAGCACCTGACGGAGCCGCACCGCATCGCCGATCAGCACCGGCGGCGTCGCGCGCGCGGTCGCGATCAGCTTCAGCCCCTTCTCGTCCGCCTTCGGCTCGATGATCGAGGCGCAATTGGCAATCAGCTCGTTGATGTAGAGGGGCTTGCTCTCCAGCGTGACGCCGCAGGCCTCGATCTTCGAGAAATCGAGAATGTCGTCGATGATCACCCGCAGCGAGTCGCTGGCCTCGAAGATCCGCGTCACCTGACGGCGCGTATCCGGCGCCAGCGTCTCGTCCTCCAGCACCAGATCGGCATAGCCGATGATGCCGTTCAGCGGGGTGCGGATTTCGTGGCTCATATTGGCGAGGAAATCCGCCTTGGCGGCGCTGGCCTGCTCGGCGGTGGCGCGCGCGGCCTTGAGTTCGTCCTCGTATTTGAGCTGTTCGGTGAGATCGACCGCGATCCCCAGCACACCGAGATTGACGCCGTCGCTGGTGCGCAGCCGGCTGAGGGTGAGCCGGGTCGGAATCCGGTTGCCGAGCGCATCGATGTAGGTCCACACCGCGGTGTCCGGATCGTTACGGGCGAGGCGCGCCTGCAGCACACCGAGATTGGTGTTGACGGTCACCCCCTCCTTGCGCATCGCATCGGCACGCGCGGCGAGTTCATCGGGGTCGTGGAACAGCATCGCAGTCGCGCGGCCGATCAGATCCGAAGCCTTGTAGCCGAGCATGCGCTCGGCGGCCGGATTGAACAGCGTGATGGTGCCGGAGACGTCGGTGGCGATCACCGCATAAGCGGCGCGCTCGAGAATGGCGGTCTGCAGCGTCAGGGTCTTCTCGAGCTGGCACGTGCGTTCGGCGACCTGGCGCTCCAGCGCGGCGTTGAGGTCGTGAACCTCGCGCTCGGCCTGCACCAGATCGGTGATGTCGCGCATCGACGCCGCCATCCCGATCAGCCGGCCGTCATCGGCGCGGATCGGCGAGATGCTGACCGCGACATCGACCAGCGTGCCGTTCGCCCGCCTGCGCTTGGTCCAGAGATAGGCGAACGCGGTGCCGTCGCTGATGCCGGACAGCATCTGCTGCTCTTCGTCGCGCAGATCGTCGGGGACCATCAGCTCGGTGGCATTCTGGCCGATCGCCTGCTCGGCGGTGTAGCCGAACAGCCGCTCGGCGGTCTTGTTCCAGCTCAGCACCGTGCCGTCGATCGACTGGCCGACAATCGCGTAGCTCGATCCCTCGACGATCGCGGCAAGATGCGCCTGCCTGAGCTTGTGCGCGTTGCGCCGCTCGTAGCGTGATAATTGCAATTCGATCAGGCCGGCGATCGACAGGCCGACTGCCAGGGAGATCACGAAGATCCACCACGGCACATCCAGCCCGTGCCCGAGGCCAGGAGGCTCCCAGGTGCGGGTGTATTGCGAGGCGACCCGACCTGCCATCACGCTGAGCGAGACGATCACCGCGACGCCGAACAGGCGGACCAAGGCACGTCCGCCCCGCCGCACCGGCCGTCGCGGCGCCGGAATCGGCGCACCTTCGAACTTCCGCTTGGCGTCGTTGAAGTCGTTCATCGGTGCGCCATCCGGCTAGACCGCAGCGTCCGGCCTGGACTCGCCGGTGCAGTACTGCTGGATCGCATCGAACAGCGCCTGCACGTCGAACGACTTCTTGAAGATCGCAACGGCGCCGGAATGGCCCAGCATATCGCGCTTCAGCAGCTTGGCGGTGGCTTCATCGATCTCCCATCCGCTGAGGACGATGATCGGGATCTGCGCCGTGGTGCGCGAGCTGCGCAGCCGCATGATCAGGAAATCGGCGTCGCCTTCCGGCATGTGATAGTCGGTCACCACCACGCTGGGATACTGACCGGCCGCCATCCGCAATGCACGGGCGGCGTTCGGCGCATACAGCACCTCGATCCCGAGTTTCTTCAGCCGGCTCGCCAGGAACTGGCCGACCTGCTCGTCGTCGTCGACCACCAGCACGCGCGGCCGGATCGGCAGCACGTCGGGCCCGGCCATCAGCGGCCCGGTGTGCTCGGCGATCGCCTCGGCCATCTGCGGAAAGATCTCGGTGAGCGCATTGCTGATGTGATGCCAGAACTGCTCACATTTGCAGGCGTAGAACATCCCCATCGCTTCGCAACGCTCCAGCGTCTCCTCGCAGGTGACGCCGGTGACGACGATGACATCGACCGGTAGGCCGCCCGGTTCGAGCAGATGAAACGAGGCGGTGAGCCCGTCGAGCTTCGGCATGTTGATGTCGACGATGATCAGGTCCGGCGACTTGCGCCGTGCCTTGAGCAGCATCTGCAGCCCGTTGGTGGCGGTGTCGACCTCGAAGCCGATCTTGCGGCATCGCGCCGACAATGCGGCCAAAACCGCCGGATCGTCGTCCGCAATCAGGATCACAGGGGCGCTCATACGGCTCTCCAGTCGCGCTGATCAATCCGGCCGCAGGCCGCTGTTCTGGTCCAAAAGGTCGAGCAATTCGTCGAGACGGGACACCACGTCGGCCCGGGAGCCGGCGTGGTGCACCACCTGCTTCAGCGCGCGCTCCACTTCGGCCGCAGCCGCGCTGATCGTCGCAAAGCCATAGATCCCGGCAACGCCGACCAGCTTGTGAGCCACATGGCGCAGCCCGTCCGGCGCCGCGCCGGATTCGAACGGCTCCCGCAGCTCGCGCAGCAGCGCGGCATCTTTCCTGAAACGGTCGCGGATCTCGATCTCTGGAGCAGGCGCTTCATCGTCGACAGCCGCCGCGGCCAGCTCGAGATAACTGCGCACGCTGCTGATCAGTTCGCGCAGATTGAACGGCTTGGCGATGATGCCGGAGGCGCCGAGCGACTTGAAATCGGAGATGTCGTCGAACCGGCCGCACGCGGTGGTGAAGACCACCGGGATGCTCATGGTGATAGGCTGATTGCGGAGTTCTTCGAGGAATTGCACGCCGTCGACATCCGGCATCGAAACGTCGCTGAGGATCAGGTCCGGCAGCCATTCGGCCGCGGCGCGCACGCCTTCCTCGGCGGAAAGGCACCCCCTGGTTTCAAGATTCGGGTCTCGGGACAACACCGCGGCGACGACCTTCAGCATCGCTGGATCGTCATCAATATGCAGAATACGACTTTTCACACGACCTCCCTTTCGACGATCGCATGTCGCTTTTGCCGTGGCGGCAGCCGGCCACTCCAAAGTACGCAACGAAACCGCGAGAATGATGATAACTCGCTCGCTAATATACCGTTTAAATGAACGTGATTCTCGTGCACTGCAAAGCCAAACCGGCCGATACTCGTTATCTCACGTAGTTACGTAGTAATCATGGCATTCACTGTAGCGCATCAAAAGAGCTGCATTCTAATGCATATTTCTTGCGGTCAAACCACAAGACCAGCCATTGCGGCGAACTAATCACTAGATCGTTCAATTCGTGAGGGAGCCTCAACAGCCAACCAACAGGATCAGGCACAACCTCCCCACGCTGCGCGCCCAATTTCGTGCGGGCACCCGTCTCGCCAGCGCCGCGCCCGACGAATCCAGCCATGGCAGAGTCAGTCGGCGACCTGCTCAATGCGAGCTCGGGGCGACACGCTTCGTGCACCCGTCCCCCATAAGGCACGGACCAAGGGTGACAGCCCCCCGTCCAGGTTGACCCTCTCGGGCGAATAGTCGACAGTTCGCAATCGTTCCCGCACGCGTGTTTGTTTGATGAGCCGACAGTTCAAAACCGTCTCGATTCGCCAGCTTCGCGCGCTGGCGGCGCTGGCCGAGACCGGCAGCATCACGGCGGCGGCCGGCAAGCTGAACCTGACCCAGCCGGCAGTGACGCTGCAGCTCCGCAATCTGCAGGCGCTGGCCGATCTGCCGCTGATCCAGCGCAGCAACGACGGAATGCGGCTGACCGATGCCGGGCGGGAGGTGCTGGCGCTCAGCGAGCGGATCGAGGCGGCGATCGCGGCCTGCGAGACCTCGCTGGAGATGATCGCCGGCAAAACCGCCGGGCGGATTTCGATCGGTGCGGTGTCGACCGCAAAGTACTTCGTGCCGTTCGCGATCTCTGGCTTCCTCAAGCGCCATCCGAAGATCGACGTCCACCTGTCGATCGGCAACCGCCAGGAGATCGGCGCCGAGCTGCGCAACTACGAGCTCGACATCGCCATCATGGGACGGCCGCCGGTCGACCTCGAAGTCGATGTCCACCTGATCGGCGATCACCCCCACGTCATCATCGCGCCGACCGCGCACCGGCTGGCGCGCAAGGACAACATCGCGCCGCAGGAACTCGCGAACGAGACCTTCGTCACCCGCGAGCCCGGCTCCGGCACCCGCAGCCTGATGGAGCAGTTCTTCGGCGGCGCCGGAATCAGCCCGCCGGTCGGCATGGAGATGAGCAGCAACGAGACCATCAAGCAGGCGGTGATCGCCGGGCTCGGCGTCGCTTTCATCTCCGCCCACACCGTCGCCACCGAGCTCGACGAGCGGCGGCTGGTGATCCTGGACGTCGAGGGGCTGCCGGTGGTGCGGCAGTGGTTCCTGGTCAGCCGCAAGGACAAGGTGCTGCTGCCGCCGGCGCGGGCGATGCTGGAGTTCATCAAGGCCGAAGGCTCGCACTTTCTGCCACGCACCCATGGCCGGATGCGGCTGACCCGGCCGTCGCCGCGCGGCAAGCGAGGCTGAACCGAGGGTGCCGGTGGCTCTGATCCGCTGAGCCCAGCCCTGGCCGTTGGAGATTCCTGACGCTCGGCTGTGCCGAATGCCCCCTCACCCGGATTGCTGCGCAATCCGACCTCTCCCCGCGCGCGGGGAGAGGTTAGGCC
>NZ_JAZDRK010000038.1:0-17377 GCF_047501505.1 Rhodopseudomonas sp. G2_2311 | reverse complement strand
GGGGAGGATTTGGTGGGCATGATCGTCATATAGGGACGATCGGGCCACGTAGGATGGGTTGAGCGCAGCGAAACCCATCGAACTCCACGCGCGTGAATGATGGGTTTCGCTTCGCTCAACCCATCCTACGAATTCTTGTTCTACGTTCAACCCATCCTACCAGATCTGAGCAGTTCCTCGTCATTGCGAGCGCAGCGAAGCAATCCAGGGCTCCGTGCACGGGGCTCCTGGATTGCTTCGTCGCTGCGCGCCTCGCAATGACGGCGGATCGGCTGGTTTCGTCAGGAACGCGGCGTGCCTCGTCACCATCAAAGACCAAACCGGCACGACAAACAAAAAGGGCGACGCGTGTGGCGCCGCCCTTTTCGATGACTTCAGCGGTGCTGCGCGGGATTGATGGGTTTCGCTGACGCTCAACCCATCGCTACGCGTCCTCTCGCCTCACACCCGCTCGATGATGATCGCAGGCGCCATGCCGCCGGCGGCGCACATCGTCACCAGGCCGCGCTTGAGATTGCGGCGCTCGAGTTCGTCCAGCACGGTGCCGACCAGGATCGCGCCGGTGGCGCCGATCGGGTGGCCCAGCGCGATCGCGCCGCCGTTGACGTTGACCTTGGATCGATCGAGGTCGAGGTCGCGCATGAACTTCTCGGCGACCACCGCGAAGGCTTCGTTGATCTCCCAGAGGTCGATGTCGTCCTTGGTGAGACCGGCCTTCTGCAGCACCTTCTTGGCGGCCGGGACCGGGGCGTTGAGCATCAGGGTCGGATCGTCACCAATGTTGGCCATCGCCAGTATCTTGGCGCGCGGCTTCAGGCCGTGCTTCTCGGCATATTCCTTCGAGGTCAGCAGCAGCGCCGCGGCGCCGTCGACCACGCCCGAGGAGTTGCCGGCGTGATGCATGTGCTTGATCTCGAGGTCCGGGTACTTCTGGTTGATCAGCTTGCGATAGGTGGTGCCCTTGTCGTCGAGCGGATAGTCGGCCATCGCGGTGAAGGCAGGCTTCAGCGCGGCGAGGCCTTCGGCGGTGGTTTCGGGACGCGGATACTCGTCCTTCGCCAGCACGACCTTGCCTTCGTCGTCGACCACCGGAACGATGCTCTTGTCGAAGCGGCCTTCCTTGATCGCAATCGCGGCGCGGCGCTGGCTTTCGAGACCGAGCGCGTCGAGGGTCTCGCGGCTGATGCCTTCCATGCTGGCGATCGCGTCGCCGCAGATGCCCTGGTGCGACTGCGGATGCACCTTGGCGAGGCGGGCGTTGCCCGAGCCCATGCCGAGCGGCGGCTTGCCGGCGGCCATGTCCTCGGCGGCCATCGACGCGGTCAGCGACATCATCTCGGTGCCGCCGGCGATCACCACGTCTTCCATGCCGCTCATGATCTGCGCCGCGGCGAAGTTCACCGCGGTGATGCCGCCGCCGCAGAAGCGGTCGAGCGTGGTGCCGGAAGCCTTGATGTCGTAGCCGGCGTCGAGCGCGGCCATGCGGCCGAGGTCGCCGCCCTGCTTGCCGCGCTGGGTCGAGGTCGACCAGATGATGTCGTCGACGTCGGCGGTGTTGAGCTTGTTACGTTCGGCGATCGCCTTCAGCACGGTGGCGGCGAGGTGCTGGGGATGCATGTCGGCGAGAGCGCCCTTTCCGACTTTGCCGATGCCGCGGGGGGTGCGGACTGCGTCGATGATGTAGGCGTCTGCCATCTTGTTCTTCTCCCGATGTTGTTTGCGGTTTGTTGGGGCTTGGCGGCGAGATTGTCCGAGACGAGAGCGAAGTCAAGCCGCGGCAGCGATGCCGCACCATGCAATCTGTGGCGCGCGCCGGCTTATGCCGCGCAGCGGAACTGACGAATTGCCAACCGCGGTGCGCCTCTGCATAGTCGCGCGCCAACAAGACACTTCTGGGGGACTACCAACATGGCCGAGGCCGATCTCGACGCGATCATCCGGCAGCTCGCAAAACAGCAGACCAAGGCGCTCACCGCCGCGGTGAAGAAGCGCCGCGACGCGCTGCTGGCCCGCGCCGCCAAGGCCAAGGATGCCGGCGGCAAGGCACAGGGCAAGGCGCTGGCGACCGCCGCCTACGAGCAGGGACTGGCTGCGGCGAAGCGGCTGCAGACCGCCGCCGACAACGCCGCCGATGCCTACGCCCGCGCGATGCGCAAGGCGGCCGAAGATGCAGCAGCGGCCGCCGCAGCGGCTTCCAAGCCGAAGGCGGACGACAAGCCCAAGCCGACGGCTAAGTCCAAGACCACTGCCAAGCCCAAGGCGACCGCCAAGCCGAAGCCGGCGAAGGCGGCGGCCGACAAGGCCGAGACCAAGCCGGCCAAGACCGGCGCCAAGACCAAGGCGGCCAAGAAGGCCAAGCGCTGAGCCAGCTCGGCTGTTGAGATGGGCGGCTCGTCCGCCCGTCTCGCGCCAAGCCCGCGGCTTGCGCTCCGCGTCTCCTCACGATCCGCGAATCAGATGGCGCAACGGGCCGCCATCCTGCGATGCTGATACGCCGTGCTGCTCACCGGCCGGTATCGCCTGGCTGAGGTTTGCAGCCTCGGTACGCTATCCGCCCCGGACTATTCCGGGCCCGCGCCGGGCGATTACTCGATATCGGGCGCAACTACTCGAAAGCTGCAGAGAAGCCGGCAAAACCATGGCGGTTTAGCCCGTTGAATGCCTGCCAAACGGGCGTTCTGAGCCTGCGAATCTAAATTTGTGCAATGCACAAAAGACGATTGCAATTAGCTCTTAGTGTAACTAATCGGAACGCACAGCGCAGCAAATTGCAAAGGGCAAGGCGACCACCGCGTCGCCAGGTGCCGCTGCTTGCATCGACAATCAACCTTTCCCAACGGGATTGCCAATGACAGAGCATAGTCTCTGGCGGTTCTCGCGTGCATTGCATCGCGCCCTCAACGACCGTCAGACCGAAGACCTCGCCACCATCATCGACGACAATATCGACTGGGCGATCTACGGCCCGGTCGACATGTTTCCGTTCTTCGGCGCCCGCCAGGGCAAAGAAGCCGTCCTCGAAGTCTGCCGCCAGATCGCCGACAGCGTGCGGATCTATCGCTATCACCGGGAGTCGGTGATGCTGGGGATCGACTCCGCCGCTTCGATGGTCCGCTACTCGCTGACCGCCGCCGGCACTAACCGGCCGATCAGCGTGCGCATGGCGCTGTTCACGCAGTTTCACGGCGGCCGGCTGACCAATCTGCGGATGGTGCTCGACACCTTCGACCTGGTCGAACAGGCGCTCGGCCGCCCGATCCATCTGCCCAAGATCGCCTGAGACAATCGTCCAAGTTGTGGTGCTGCCGGCGTCTCCCCTGAGGCTGGCAGGCGCGTCGTTAATGGGACGTTGAGGATTGTCGCCGAAACACCGAGACGGCGCCGCAGAACGGCCGCGATGCGGTCAAATTGCGCTGGAGTCATGCGGCGGCAGATTACGTGCGGGGGATCCCCGCGCGGCGTGACGCTCACACAGGGGACCAACCGAATGAACGCCATTCCTTCCGAGAAGATCGAGACCACCGAAACCGACGAGAACCTCGCCGCCGTTTCCGAGGTCGAAGCCGGGATCCGCGACTTCGTCCGCAACGACATCGCCTATCTGCGCCGTCCCTCGGCGACGACCTCGACCACTGACACCGCTGCCGCTCCGGCCGCGACGCTCGGCCTCGAAGGCACTGCCGAAGCCGCGGTGAACAACGTCAATTCGCTGATCCAGCGCGTTGCCGGCACCTCGCTCGGCGAGATCGAAAACCTGATCGGTGAACTGGAGACGCTGCGCGACCTGCTGCACGCCGAAGGTCAGCGGGTTCAGCGCGAGATCTCGAGCTACGCGCAGCTCAGCCAGGCGGCGATGAAGTCGACCCGGATGATCGCCGATAACGTCGCGCAGTGGAAGCGCGCCGCCGAGACCCTGCGTCACGGCTGATCCGGCGTTGCGGGGCGAGCCCGGCAATCACCGGCTTGAAAACGCAAAAGCAGCCATCGCGAGGTGGCTGCTTTTTTTTGCGTGCGATCTCGGATTTTAGAAAGGATGGCCGGCGGGGACGCCGGCAGCCGCGAGCCTTAAGCTCAGCGGTCGGAGAGCGTGGTCGCGGAGTCGAGGCTGTAGGAGCCCACCGCGTAACCCTTCACAACCATTCCGGTGGTGATCATCACCGCCAGCGTCACGGTGGCGAAGATCACGCCCACCCATTTCAGTCCAGCTTGGTCAGCCATTGTCTTCAATTCCCTCAGCCCTGCGTTCGTCGACCGTGACGCTCGCAGGGTTCACAACGTCTTAATATCCCGGCCGTTCCGGGGCCGTCTCGGTCAAAAGCCTCGCATTTGGTTAAAATGCGAACGGCTGTGTCCCCCTCGCCTCAGTTCACTCCGCGTTCGGCCGGCGCGGCACGAACGCCGTGGCAAGGAACGAGAACACCACCTCGCCGCGCTGATTGATCCCGGTGTTACGGGCCTGCATGATTCCCCACTGCGGCCGCGAATCAGACGGCCGCAGACTTTCGACCTGCTTGTAGTAGGTGATGGTGTCGCCAGCCAGCACCGGCTTGAGCCAGCGCAGCTCGCGAAAACCCGGGGACGGACCGCCGGTCGCCACCAGCTCGCCGCGCTTGGCAGCTTCGGCGGATTCCCGCTGCGCGTCCGCCACCATCAGCTTCATGCACACCGCGGCGACGTGCCAGCCGGAGGCAGCGAGGCCGCCGAACAGCGAGTTCTTGCCGGCCTCCTCGTCGAGGTGGAACGGCTGCGGATCGAACTGCGCCGCGAACGTCTTGATCGCCTCGGCCGTGAACGTGAACGTACCGACCTCACGGCGTTCGCCGATCGTCATGTCTTCCAGGAAACGCATGGTGATCGTTATCCGTTGCTGCCGGCGGCGCTGGTCGCGTCCGCGTCGCGGCGCTTGACGATGATCGGCGACACCATCTCGCTCAGCATCTGGCCGTGGCCGTTGCGCACGTAGCACTTGAAGGTGACGATCCCGGTTTCGGGCCGGCTCTTCGACACCCGTGCTTCGATGACTTCGACGTCGAGCAGCAGATCGTCGCCGGGGCGCAGCGGCGACATCCAGCGCATCTCGTCGACGCCCGGCGAGCCGAGCGACGCGGTGTCCTTGATGAAGCCGTCGTACATCATCCGCATCATCAGCGACGACAGATGCCAGCCCGACCCCGACATGCCTTTCAGCATCGAGGCGTTGGCGGCGTGGTCGTCCAGATGCATCGGCTGCGGATCGTATTCCGAAGCAAAAGCGATGATCTCCTCGCGCGTCACACGGCGAGGTCCATAGCGGCCGAAGTGGCCGGGCGCGAAATTTTCGAAGAACAGGGTTGTCATGGCATTTGCTGGTGGGAGGCCCGATTGTGGCCGTTATTGCGGTCGATCACAAGCCCATCATTCGGTTTGTTGGGGGAGACCACCGATGTTCAATTTTCGGGACCTGTTTCAATGGGACCGCTTCATCACGCCGACCATCATCAAGACCTTCTACTGGCTGGTGATCGCGTTGACCGTGCTGTTCGGCATTTCCGGCGTGTTTTCCGGGCTGGCGGCGATGGCGGTGAGCCCGTTCGGCGGTTTCATCCTGGTGCTGTCCAGCCTCGCCTCGATTCTGGTCGGGATCGTGTTCTCGCGCATCGTCGCCGAGTTCGTGCTGATCGTGTTCCGCATCAACGAACACCTCGGCGCGATCCGCGATCAGCAGGGATTCAGGTGACACCTGCTGAGCGCCGCCCTCGCCCTCTCTTTCGTCATTCCGGGGCGCGCGCAGCGCGAACCCGGAATCCATAACCCCTTGCCTGATTGTCTTGTGTGAGGATCGTCAACTGCCGCCGTGCGTCACCGCACCGCCAGGGCGTATGGATTCCGGGCTCGCTCACTTCGTGAGCGCCCCGGAATGACGAACTCAAAAGCTTCATTAAGCCTTAGGTATTAAACCTGAAGTGCATCACGTCGCCGTCGGCGACGACGTATTCCTTGCCTTCCAGCCTGAGCTTGCCGCCGTCGCGGGCGCCGGCTTCGCCGCCGAGACGGATGTAGTCGTCATAGGCGATGGTCTCGGCGCGGATGAAGCCCTTCTCGAAGTCGGTGTGGATCACCGCCGCAGCCTGCGGCGCCTTGGTGCCCTTGGTGATGGTCCAGGCGCGGGCTTCCTTCGGACCGACCGTGAAGTACGTGATCAGGTGCAACAGCTCATAGCCGGCGCGGATCAGCCGGTCGAGACCGGCTTCGTGCAAGCCCAGCGTGTCGAGGAAGTCGGTGCGCTCCTCTTTCGACAGCGTCGCGATCTCGGATTCGATCTTCGCCGAGATCACCACCGCGACCGCACCCTCTTCCTTGGCGCGCGCCATCACCTGTTCGGAGAAGCTGTTGCCTTCGGCGGCCGAGCCTTCCTCGACGTTGCAGACGTACAGAACCGGCTTGGAGGTCAGCAGGCCGAGCATCCGGAACGCACGCTCCTCCTCGGGCTTGCGCTCGAGGAAGCGAGCCGGCTTGCCGTCGCGCAGCAGCGTCAGCGCGCGCGTAACCAGTTCGAGCTGCTCCTTGGAATCCTTGTCGCCGCCCTTGGCCTTCTTGGTCAGGTTGTCGACGCGCTTTTCCAGGCTCTCGAGATCGGCGAGCATCAGCTCGGTCTCGATCGTCTCGATATCGGCGAGCGGCGCGACCCGGCCCTCGACATGGGTGATATCGCCGTCTTCGAAGCAGCGCACCACATGCGCGATCGCATCGACCTCGCGGATGGTGGCGAGAAACTGGTTGCCGAGGCCTTCACCCTTGGAGGCGCCCTTCACCAGACCCGCGATGTCGACGAAGGTCAGCCGGGTCGGGATGATCTGCTGCGACTTGCCGACCTCGGCCAGCTTATCGAGCCGCGGATCCGGCACCGCCACTTCGCCGACATTCGGCTCGATGGTGCAGAACGGATAGTTCGCCGCCTGCGCCGCCGCGGTCTCGGTCAGCGCATTGAACAGCGTCGACTTGCCGACGTTCGGCAGACCGACGATCCCGCATTTGAAGCCCATGATATGTCCTGCTGTTCGAGGCCGACGCCGCAACTAAGGTACCGCGTCATACGCGGGCTTGACCCGCGTATCCATCTCCTTCGCGAGAAGATGGATCGCCGGGTTAAGCCCGGCGATGACGCTGTTACTTGTTGCTGCCCTTCGGCTCGCCCTTGTCGTTGTCGTAGAAACCCTTCGCCTGCATCGCCAGATGCACCTTGTTGGCGAAGGAGGCGTCCTTACCCTTGGCGATCAGGCCGGCGTTGTCGGCGGCGATCTCGCACAGCGCCTCGACCCACGGCCGCTCGCTCTTGGCAAAATCGCCGAGCACGTGATTGTGCACCAGCTCCTTCGCGCCCGGATGGCCGACGCCGAGCCGCACGCGAAGATAATCGTTGCCGATATGCGCCGAGATCGAGCGCAGGCCGTTATGCCCGGCAATCCCGCCGCCGACCTTCACCCGAACTTTCGCCGGTGGCAGTTCGATCTCGTCGTGAAACACGGCGACCTCGCTCTGGCCGATCTTGTAGAAGCTCGTCGCTTCCTGCACGGCGCGGCCGGACTCGTTCATGTAGGTGAGCGGCTTGAGCAGTGTAATGCGCTCGCCGTCGAGCACGCCGTCTGCGGTCTCGCCCTGAAAACGACGGCGCCATGGCGAGAAGCCATGACGCCGCGCGATTTCGTCGATGACCATGAAGCCGATGTTGTGCCGGTTGCCCTGGTACTTCGACCCGGGATTGCCCAACCCAACGAACAGCCGCATGACGCGGAACCCCGCGCCGGATTACTTCTTCTTGGCCGGCGCAGCAGCCGCGGCCGGAGCCTTGGCGGCAGCAGCCGGAGCCTTCGCCGCAGCAGCCGGGGCAGCAGCGGCCGCAGGTGCGGCACCCGCCGCAGCCTTGTCGTCGTTGTAGCCCGACGGCGGCACGATGGTGACCAGCGTGACGTCGTCACGCGACACCGACTTGACGCCGGTCGGCAGCGCGATGTCCGACAGATGCAGCGACACGCCGATGTCGAGGGTCGACACGTCGGCTTCGATGAACTGCGGAATGTTCTCGGCCGGGGCTTCGAGCTCGACGGTGTGGGTGACGATGTTGAAGGTACCGCCGCGCTTCACGCCCGGGGCCACTTCGAGGCCCTTCAGGTGCAGCGGCACGCTGACGCGGATGGTCGCGCCGGCACCGAGCCGCAGGAAGTCGACGTGGATCGGGAAGTCCTTCACCGGATCGAGGTGATAGTCGCGCGGAATGACGCGATGCTTCTTGCCGTCGAGGACGACGTCGAACACCGTGGTCAGGAACCGGCCGGCGAGAATCCGCAGGCGGAGTTCTTTCTCTTCGACCGAGATCGGCAGCGGGGATTGGTTGTCACCGTAGATCACTCCGGGCACGCGGCCGGCGCGACGCTCAGCCCGGGCGGCCCCCTTGCCGCTCTTCGGACGTGCGGTCGCCTTCAGTTCCAAGACGCTCGTCATCTGCTTAAGTCCTTGATCTGTAAAAAGTTAAAGGCCGCAAAGCGGCCCATTGCACACGTCGCGGCAAGCCTCCAGGGGTGCGGGGGCCGCGGACGTGGCCGGTTTCTAGCCGCAAAGGCCGCAAATGACAAGGAAATCGGGGAGCCAAGCCCCTTCGAACGGTCATTGCCGGGCTTGACCCGGCAATCCATCCTGTTCGCAAGATGATGGATGCTCGGGCCTTCGCCGCGCCGAAGGGGCTTCGGCCCCGCAGGCGGGTCAAGCCCGGGCATGACGGTCGTTGTCCTAAAGGAGTTGCGTTACGCCAGCGCGGTCGGAGGCTCGGAGCCGCCACCCTGGCGGGCTTCCAGCGCGGCGATCCGGGCCTTCAGGGCTTCGTTCTCTTCGCGGGTGAGGCGGACCATTTCCTTGAACGCCTCGAACTCTTCGCGCTTCACCAGATCGAGGTCGCGCAGGATCTTCTCGGCCTGGCTGCGCACCACCCCGTCGATCTCGCGCTTGACGCCCTGGGCGGCACCGGCAGCGTCGTTCATCAGGCGGCCGATCTCGTCGAAAAGCCGGTTGTTGGTCTGGGTCATGGTCGAGATCTCCGTCGCGCGTCTTGCGCGGTTGCAAGCCAAACGGGCATTGGCGGTGACAATGGCGATGGATCGGGCCTACTTCAAGGCCGCCAGGCGGGACCTGCGCCGGCCCGATCCGATTTGCCATTCCTTGCGACGTTCGCACCCCCGTCGCAAGGTCGATTTAAGCATCGGTCTGGACGACACGCGGCGCCAATTGACGCTGTACCGTTGCGGGCTTTGGAGATAAGCCAAACGAACAATGCCATTCTTCGCCGTCGCCTTTCCCGTGTTCGATCCGGTGGCCGTCGCGATCGGTCCGTTCGCGATCCGCTGGTACGCGCTGGCTTACATCGCCGGCATCGTCATCGGCTGGCTGTATGCCCGGATGCTGCTGCAGCGACAGCGGCTATGGGGCGGCCCGTCGCCGATCTCGCTGGAAGCGTTCGACGACTTCATCCTGTGGATCACCATCGGCATCATTCTCGGCGGCCGCACCGGCTACGTGCTGTTCTACAATCTCGACTTCTTCATCCGGCATCCGGCTGAGATCTTCGAGCTGTGGAAAGGCGGCATGTCGTTCCACGGCGGCTTCATGGGCTGCGTGCTGGCGGTCGTGCTGTTCGGGTGGAAGCGCAAGGTGCCGGTCCTGTCGCTCGGCGACATCACTTGCGCGGTCGGCCCGATCGGGCTGTTCCTCGGCCGCATCGCCAACTTCATCAACGGCGAATTGTGGGGCCGCCCGGCCGACGCCTCGGTGCCGTGGGCGATGGTGTTTCCCAATGCGGGCCCGCTGCCGCGGCATCCGAGCCAGCTCTATGAAGCTGGCCTCGAGGGTATCGGGCTGTTCGTGATCCTGGCGCTGATGATCCGCGCCGGCGCCCTGAAGCGGCCCGGCCTGATCATCGGTGCGTTTCTCACCTTCTATGGCCTCGCCCGCATCACCGGCGAATTCTTCCGCGAGCCTGATCCGCAGCTCGGCTTCCTGTGGGGCGGCATGACGATGGGCATGCTGCTGTCGGTGCCGATGGTGATCGTCGGCATCGGCGTAATGATCACGACCTGGCGGCGTGGGCGCGTCACGCCCGCTGCGGCGACGACACCTTCCAGCGAGACAGCCTCATGATCGACCAGACGGCCCTCGCCACCGAGATCAAGCGGCTGATCAAGGCCGCCGGCCCGA
Organism: Rhodopseudomonas sp. G2_2311; assembly: GCF_047501505.1. Lineage (NCBI taxonomy): Bacteria > Pseudomonadati > Pseudomonadota > Alphaproteobacteria > Hyphomicrobiales > Nitrobacteraceae > Rhodopseudomonas > Rhodopseudomonas sp. G2_2311. The sequence goes on along the minus strand of NZ_JAZDRK010000038.1, from coordinate 7,156 downwards.
TGCCGGTGTGGCGCTATATGGAATTGTGCCTCGGCCACCCCGAGCACGGTTATTACGTCACCCGCGATCCGCTCGGGCGCGAAGGCGACTTCACCACCTCGCCCGAGATCAGCCAGATGTTCGGCGAACTGCTCGGGCTGTGGTCGGCGTCGGTGTGGAAGGCTGCCGACGAGCCGGAGACGCTGCGGCTGATCGAGATCGGCCCGGGCCGCGGCACGTTGATGGCGGACGCACTGCGCGCACTGCGGGTGCTGCCGGTCCTGTACCAGTCGCTCAGCATCCATCTGGTCGAGATCAACCCGGTGCTGCGCCAGAAGCAGCAGACCCTACTGGCCGGCATCCGCAACATCCACTGGCACGACAGCCTCGATGACGTGCCGGAAGGCCCTGCGGTCATCCTCGCCAACGAATATTTCGACGTGCTGCCGATCCATCAGGCGATCAAGCGCGAAACCGGCTGGCACGAACGGGTGATCGAGATCGGCGCATCCGGCGAGTTGGTGTTCGGCGTCGCCGCCGATCCGATCCGCGGCTTCGAGGCATTGTTGCCGCCGCTGGTGCGGCTGGCGCCCCCCGGCGCCGTGTTCGAATGGCGGCCCGATACCGAGATCCTGAAGATCGCCAGCCGGGTGCGTGACCAGGGCGGTGCGGCGCTGATCATCGATTACGGCCATCTGCGCAGCGACGTCGGCGACACCTTCCAGGCGATCGCCAGCCACAGCTATGCCGATCCGCTGCAGCATCCCGGCCGCGCCGACCTCACCGCGCATGTTGATTTCGACGCACTCGGCCGCGCCGCCGAGAGCGTCGGCGCCCGCGCCCATGGCCCGGTGACGCAAGGCACATTCCTGAAGCGGCTCGGCATCGAGACGCGCGCGCTGTCGCTGATGGCCAAGGCGACGCCGCAGGTGTCCGAAGATATCGCCGGCGCGCTGCAGCGCCTGACCGGCGAAGGCCGCGGCGCGATGGGCTCGATGTTCAAGGTGATCGGTGTGTCCGATCCCAAGATCGAGACGCTGGTCGCGCTCAGCGACGACACCGACCGCGAAGCCGAGCGCCGGCAAGGGACCCACGGATGATCATCACCTCGCCGCTGCTCAGCGCTGCGCCGGGCCTGCGCCACGCGTTTTTCACCCGCGAGGGCGGTGTGTCGGACGGCATCTATGCCGGCCTGAACGGCGGCATCGGCTCCAACGACGATCCGGCCAAGGTCGCCGAGAACCGGCGGCGGATGGCGGAAGCGCTCGGCGTCACGCCGGAGCGTTTCCTCACCGTCTATCAGGTGCACTCGCCGGACGTCGCCGTCGCCGAAGCGCCGTGGGACCAGGCGAGCCGGCCGAAGGCGGACGCCATCGTCACCCGCACGCCGGGTCTGGCGATCGGCGTCACCACGGCCGATTGCGGCCCGATCCTGTTCGCCGACCCGACCGCGCAGGTGATCGGCGCCGCCCATGCCGGCTGGAAGGGCGCGCTGACCGGTGTGCTGGAATCCACGCTGGACGAGATGGAGCGGCTCGGCGCCCAGCGCAGCCGCGTGGTCGCGGCGATCGGTCCGCTGATCCGGCAGCCTTCTTATGAAGTTGGCGACGAGTTCGTCGCCCGCTTCACCGCTGCTAACCCGGCCTATGCGGCCTTCTTCACTACAGCGGAGCGGCCCGGCCACGCGATGTTCGATCTCGGCGGCTTCATCCGGATGCGGCTCGAGGCCGCCGGCGTCGGCATGATCGACGACCTCGGCATCGACACTTATCCGGACGAGCGGTTCTTCTCTTATCGCCGCACCACCCATCGGAGCGAGCCGGACTACGGCCGCCACGTCCACGCCATCGTGCTCGCCCCGGACGCCTGAGACCCGTCAAAGCTTCGCCAGGGCTGCCAAAAATGAACGGGAATTAACCACGTTCGTTTACGCCCGAGGCGACGCCGATCCACCTAATATTCTGAAAATTTTAGAGAAATTGAATTTGGCAGCCTGCAAAGGATTAACCTGGTACTCGCCCCGCCCTAGACCTTAATGCATTTTAACGATATCGCTTCCGTCGTTCGGCGGCCGCTGCGCCGCGCTTTCGACGGGACCCTGCATGTTGGCTCGCCTGCCCCGCCAGATTGCCACGCGCACCACGCGCACCGCCCTCCTGCTCACTTTGCTGACCGGCCTCGCCGGCTGCGTTACCCAAGGCGGCACCGGCCCGATGGCCTCGGCTGGCGGCAGTGGCGTCGCGTTCGAATCCATCGACGGCCCGCCGCCGCAGGTGTTCGACCGCATGGTCGCGGTGCTCGACAGCGAATCCAAGCTGCGCCAAATCCCGGTGGTGTCGCGCGAAGGTGGCGCGGCGTATCGCGTCCGCAGCTATCTGTCGGCGCAGGTCCGCGGCAACCGCACCAATATCGCCTGGGTGTGGGACGTGTACGATCGCAACCAGCAGCGCACGTTGCGGCTGTCGGGCGAGGAACCGGCCGGCAACGGCCGCGATGCCTGGCAGCAGGCCGATGACGTCGTGCTGCGCCGGATCGCGCAAGCCGGCTTAACCGGGATGAGCGGCTTGGTGAACGGCGGGTTACCTGCCGACACCGCACCCGCCGCAGCCCCGGCCGAGCGCGGCCCGGCGATCGCAAGCGCGGAGCCGGCACCGGCCGCGAGCAGCGATGCGCCCTCTGCAGCCCTGAGTTTCGCTGCACGCTGATTGCTGCAATTGCACGCTACATAGGTCGAATCCGCACCGGAAAACCGTCACAACGGGTTGCCATCGCTGGCGACCGGCTGGTATCACCTCGCTCGCAAAACAGTCCGATTTCGCGAGTCAACCGATATGCTGAACGTAGTATCCACCGCGCCGAGGGGGGACGCGTCGATGTCGGGCAAGAACGGATCGGTCAAACTGGTCGCCGGCAATTCCAACCCGGCTCTGGCGCGCGACATCGCCGAATGGCTGAAGATGCCGCTCACCAAAGCGAGCGTCCGCCGCTTCGCAGACAACGAAGTCTTCGTCGAGATCCAGGAGAACGTCCGCGGCTCGGACGTCTTCATCATCCAGTCGACGTCGTTTCCGGCCAACGACCACCTGATGGAACTTCTGATCATCACCGACGCGCTGCGCCGTGCCTCGGCGCGCCGTATCACCGCGGTGATCCCGTATTTCGGCTACGCCCGCCAGGACCGTAAGGTCGGCTCGCGCTCGCCGATCTCAGCCAAGCTGGTCGCCAACCTGATCACCCATGCCGGTGTCGACAGGGTGATGACGCTGGATCTGCACGCCGGCCAGATCCAGGGCTTCTTCGACATCCCGACCGACAACCTCTACGCCTCGCCGGTGATGGTGCGCGACATCAAGGAGCGCTTCGACCTGTCGAAGGTGATGGTGGTGTCGCCCGACGTCGGCGGCGTGGTCCGCGCCCGCGGCCTCGCCAAACGCCTCAACACCCCGCTGGCGATCATCGACAAGCGCCGCGAGCGCGCCGGTGAGTCCGAAGTGATGAACGTGATCGGCGACGTCGCCGGCTACACCTGCATCCTGCTCGACGACATCGTCGACTCCGGCGGCACGCTGGTGAACGCCGCCGAAGCGCTGCTCGCGAACGGCGCGACCGCGGTGTCCGCCTACATCACCCACGGCGTGCTGTCCGGCGGCGCCTGCGCCCGCATCAGCAACTCCAAGCTCAAAGAGCTGGTGATCACCGACTCGATCCAGGCCACCGAAGGCGTCTGCAAGGCGCCGAACATCCGCACCATCACCATCGCGTCCCTGATCGCCGAAGCGATCGGCCGCACCGCGGCGGAAGAGTCGGTGTCGAGCCTGTTCGACTAAGTTTCCCTGACCTCCGTCGTCATTCGACGCAATCAGCCTCTCTTTTGTCATTCCGGGGCGCGACGCAATCGTCAGCCTCTCTGTGCGTCATTCCGGGGCGCTCACGAAGTGAGCGAACCCGGAATCTCGACGTTCGAGGCACCAGCAGGCTTTCAACAATCTCCGGATTCCGGGTTCGCGAGCTTCGCTCGCGCCCCGGAATGACGGAGTCATTCGACCACACGATCCCGCAACTACACGATCCCCGCCGCGACCTGGCCGCGCAGGCGTTCGAGGCTGAGCAGGGTGTCGGCGCAGGCGTGGGCGACTTCGGCGCCCTTGGCGGCGAAGTGCCGCTGGAAGTGCTCGGTGTCCGACTCGCCGCGCTCGAAGCTGTGCGGCGTCGCCACCGCGGAGAACACCGGCACCTCGGTCTTGAGCTGCACGTCCATCAGCGCCTGGATCACCGTCTGGGCGACAAAGCCGGTGAGACCGTCGTCGACCACGAGGCCGGCGGCGACGATGGCGGTGTAGCGCCGGGTCTTCGCCAGCATCTGCACGTGCAGCGGAATCTCGAACGAGCCCGGCACTTCGAACAGGTCGACCTGCGAGGCGACGATACCGCGCTCGACGATCTCGCGCACGAACGACTCCCAGCAGCCGGCGACCACGTCGCGATGCCACGACGACTGCACGAAGGCGACGCGCTGCGGCTTGGCGAAGCGCGGATACGACCGCTCGGCCGGCGGCGGCGCAGTCTCGGCAGGATCGGTCACGGTTTCGGTCATCGGTGGGCTCACTGGGCTGTCATCTAAAGGTCGGCTCAGGCTACCAGCGGCCGCCCCTGAATCAAAGGTTGACCATGCGGCGAAAGACTCGTGTGGAGCGAATTCCGCGCCCCGGACTCGGCTAACGCGAATCCGATTCCGTTTTGTTCTCGCGCCGCTCGCTCCGCTGTGGAGGGTTACTCTTTGGTTGTGGAATTGGCGAAGCCCGGGATTGCGCCGATTCCGCAAATCACATCATTTCATCCCTGCAACCTCGGTTCGTCCGGACTAATCCTTCCGACGCGAGCACAGGTACAGGCGCGTACCGGCCTGCCTCATGCGTATCAGCATATTCCAACGTAAGGTCGAGACGGCATGCCCTTGCTCGAAGGCATCATCGATTCACGAAATAATCCGCTCGCGGTCGTCGAAGACATCGCGGCATCGAACGACCTCGCCTTCGAGCGTTCCGGCGAGGATGAAATCACCATCGTCGCCAAGGGCCAGTGGACCGACTACACGCTGTCGTTCACCTGGATGAACGAGATCGAAGCGCTGCATCTGGCCTGCGCGTTCGACATGAAAGTGCCGGCGGCGCGGCGCAACGAAACGCTGCGGCTGATCGCGGCGATCAACGAACAGCTCTGGGTTGGACATTTCGACGTGTGGAATCACACCGGCACCGTGATGTACCGCCAGGCGCTGGTTCTGCCGGGCGGGCTGGCCGCCACCGAAGCGCAGTGCGAGACCATGCTGATCAGCGCGATCCACGCCTGTGAGCGTTACTACCCGGCGATCCAGTTCACGGTGTGGGCCGGCAAGACCGCCGCCGAAGCGATGAGCGCGGCGATGTTCGACACTCAGGGCGAGGCGTGAGCCAGGCGCCCCGCATCGTCGTTCGCGACGGCGCCTCCGAGCTCGACCGCGCCGCGATCCTGCGCGCGCTGATCACCCACAATGAGAAGGCGGGCGGGCCGTCGGGCTTTCAGCAAGTCTGTCTCGTGGTCGAAGACCCCGACACTGGCGAGACCACCGGCGGACTGTGGGGCCGGATCATCTACGACTGGCTGTTCGTCGAATTCCTCGCCGTTCCGGAGACGGCGCGTCGTAGCGGGCTCGGCACCGAGCTGCTGAGCCGCGCTGAGCAGATCGCCAAGGACCGCGGCTGCGCCGGGGTGTGGCTCGATACCTATCAGTTTCAGGCGCCGGACTTCTACCGCAAGCACGGCTATCAGGAGTTCGGCCGCATCGCCGATCACCCGCGCGGATCGCAGCGCCTGTTCTTCATGAAGACCTTCTGATCGCTGCGCGCGGGGCACAGCGCTTGTGACCCCTGCGAGCATCCAATAAAACCCGGCTAGAACACGCCGCCGTCGCGGCGCGGATGGATTTTTGCGATGACCAGCTCTGCTCAATCTCCCCTGCAACAGCTCGGCGGCACCGTGGTTCTCGCCGGCGCCGGCAAGATGGGCGGTGCGCTGCTCACCGGATGGCTGGCGCAGGGGCTGGACGGCGGCGACGTCGTGGTGATCGAGCCGCATCCGACCGACGAAATCGCCGCGCTGAGCGCGCGCGGCGTCCGCCTCAATGCCAGCGCCGGCGATGTCGGCGCGGTCTCGACGTTGGTGGTCGCGGTCAAACCGCAGATGTTCGCCGAAGCCGCCGCCGCGCTGCGCGGCTACGTCGGGCCCTCGACCCTGGTGGTGTCGATCATGGCCGGCAAGCCGATCGCTGCGCTCTCCGAGCAGCTCGGCGGCCACGTCGTCCGCGCGATGCCGAATACGCCGGCCGCGATCGGCCGTGGTATCACCGTTGCGGTGGCAGCCGGAAACGTCACCCCCGCGCAGCGCAGCATTGCCGATGCGCTGCTGAGCGCCACCGGCGGCGTCGAATGGGTCGACGACGAAGCCCTGATCGATGCCGTAACGGCGGTGTCCGGCTCGGGCCCGGCCTACGTGTTCCTGCTGGCCGAAGAACTCGCCCGCGCCGGCGTCGAAGCCGGCCTGCCCGAAGGCCTCGCGATGACGCTCGCTCGCGCTACCGTCGCCGGCTCCGGCGAGCTGCTGCACCGCTCCGACCTCGATGCCGCCACGCTGCGCAAGAACGTCACCTCCCCCGGCGGCACCACCGCCGCGGCGCTCGAAGTGCTGATGGCGGACGACGGCTTCCGCCCGCTGCTGACCCGTGCGGTGGCGGCGGCAACGAAGCGGTCGAAGGAACTGGCGAAGTAGGCAGAATACCGACGTCATGCGCGGGCTCGACCCGCGCATCCATCGCGCGCGCAAGCGCGCCGAGATAATGCTCTGCACATTTCACGAAGAGGATGGATCGCCGGGTCGAGCCCGGCGATGACTATCTTCGGTTGGCGGCGTCGCCCCACACACCCACGTCATCGCCCGGCTTGACCGGGCGACCTAGTATTCCGGAACGCCGGTTAGTTACAACAGCCGTCCTGCAATACTTGATCACCCGCATACGCGAGACCTCTGCGAAACTCGTTGATTTGGCGAGTTGGCAGCTGGAGGGGTGATGGCGTGATGCGATTTGGCTGCGAGCGGCGGTTTCGGCCGCCGTGGCCGGAGATTGGTCAGCGGATGGCGGCTG
>NZ_JAZDRK010000037.1:0-19089 GCF_047501505.1 Rhodopseudomonas sp. G2_2311 | reverse complement strand
GAAAAATATTGTCCAATATCTTCGCGTTGTTCGGCTCCTGCTCAAACCGGACCAACTGGTTGTCAACCGTGTCCAGGCTCTCGAAGGTCTCCGTCAAAAACTCACGAAGAAGATCGTCCATACGCGTGGCCTTCACTGCACGCGGGCACGCGACCGTCGCCAATGCCCGACTAACGCGGCCACTGTGTGCGGAAAGCGTTTAATATTGGTTGCGTGCCGCGGGACGATGCGGCGGAAGTTCAAATAGTTAGGGCCTTCGTACGATCCCGAGGCTCGTCGTCAATACAATCTTCACTATAACACTGCGCCCCTCAGGACGCAGTTACCACCATGGTGTCGCCTTCCGGCGCAAGTGACACGGTCAATCCGCAGGCCTGCGCGAGCAGCCGCGTGTAGTACGGCTGCACGCCATGCGACTCGATCGGGCCGCTCTGCGTCCCGTTGAGCAGATCGACGATGTTGTGCGGCGTGCGGGCGTTGATACCGGCTGCAACGATGCGGAAGGACAAATTGTCGCCTTCTCCGATCGGGTCGATCGTCAACGTACCACCGCGCGGAATCGTCTGCTGAGCAATCACCAGCATGTTGAGCAGCAGCTTGACGCGGTTCTTGGCGAGCAGCAGCCGCGGCAGATTCCACGTCAGCTTGGTCTTGTCGTCTTCGAGGTGACCGCGCGCCATGTTCTGCGCGTCGCCGAGATCGATCTGCGCTCCGGCCGAGCCGGCCGCACCGAACGCCAGCCGGCAGAACTGCAGCCGGGCCGATGCGGTTTTGGCGCTCTTTCGAATCAATTCGAGCGCGAAATCGCGGTCTTCCTGTTTGGAGCTGTCGTCGAGCACTTCCAGGCCATTGACGATCGCGCCGACCGGGCTGATGAGATCGTGGCACACCCGCGAACACAGCAGCGCCGCGAGCTCCAGCGCGTCGGGTGCGGGAGCCTGCACAGCGGGAGATTGGGTGTCGGACATCAGTCTGTTCCTCGGAAAACCGCTCGCAAGACGAATCAGCCTTGGTTAATGGCTTGATACACTGCGGCCGCAGGCAGTGCCAACACAACGGTCCGGCACGAACAGGACCACCGACGGAGGATGACACAGCTTGATGACTGCCGCGTTCGACCAGCCCGCCGTCGTTTCCTCCGCGCACGCCGCAACTCTGCTCGAGCCGCTCACCGAGCTGGTGCTGCGCGCCGGGGCGGCGATCATGGCGATCCCGCGCGACGCCAAGGTCACCCAGAAGCCTGACGGCTCGCCGGTGACGCCTGCTGATCTCGCCGCCGACCAGGTGATCGCCGAGGGACTGGCGAAGATCGCGCCGCACGTCCCGGTGCTGTCGGAAGAGTGCTGCAGCAACGGGCGACCGACATCGGGCAGTTTCTTCGTGGTCGATCCGCTCGACGGCACTAAGGAGTACATCGCCGGCCGCGCCGAATTCACCGTCAACCTGGCGCTGGTGTGCAACGGCCTGCCGGTGCTCGGCATCGTCGGCGCGCCGGCTCTGGGGCTGGCGTGGCGCGGCGCGGTCGGCCATGGCGCCGAACGGCTGACGGTCGCGGCTGACGGGATCAGCTTCACTGCCAGCGCGATCCAGACCCGGCCGCTGCCGCAGCCGGGCGAGCCGTGGATCGCCACTGTCAGCCGGTCGCATCTCGATCCTGCCACCGTCGCTTTCATCGACGCCCGCCCCGGCGCCGTGCACGCGACGCTGGGATCGTCGCTGAAATTCTGCCGGATCGCCGAGGGCGAGGCCGACATCTACCCGCGGCTCGCATCGATCTGTGAATGGGACATCGCGGCCGGCGCCGCGCTGGTGATCGCCGCGGGCGGCAAGGTGACCGACCGCACCGGCGCCCCGCTGCGGTTCGACAAACCGCGGCCAAACTTCATCGTGCCGGAGTTCATCGCCTGGGGCGATCGCAACGGCAGCTAACGTTGAAGCTATTCGGCGAGCGTCGCCAACAGTCCCGGCCAGCGCTCGCGGGCGTCGTGGAGATAGCGCTCCGGACTAGCCGCGAAGGCGTCGCGATTTTCCTCGCGGTCGAACAGATACAGCCGCTGGCCGCTGATCAGCCAGATCAGCGCGTTGCCGGCCAGCGGCACGCCGCGCGCCACCGCGACCGGATCGTAGCCGCCGAACTGCGGGCCGTAGATATCCGGCCGGGCGAGAAAGAACTTGCGATTGTCGTCGTTGCAGAACCGCCAGACCGCGCCCTTTGCGGAGGCCTCGAACTCGGATTGGCCTTGCCGCGCCTGATGATCGGTGAAATACGCCACCGGATCGAAGCCATCGATCGCAAGACCGGTGGTGCGATCGACCACGAGGCGCTCGGTCGTGCCGGCGTGCACGATCGTGGGCACAGAACTGCAGACGGCAACGAGGCCGAGCAGTCCGATCAAGGCGATTCGAAGGCGCATCCGGTTCCGTTCCTGCCGCTGTGCCGTCATAGTTGCTGCCGATAACGTTCCGAGTCGGGGACAAACGTCGCTACAGGATGCCCGTCAGCATCCGGTTAAAGCGGCGCAAGGGATTTGAAGACCCAGGGGTGAATTGCATGAGCTTCGTGACGCGTCGCGCCGCGCTGTCCTTTGTTGCGCTGGCGGCCCTGAATGTGCCGGCTGTGGCGCAGCAACAGCCATTGCCACCGAAGTCCCCCGCCGGCCCGAACACCTACGGGCCGGACGAGCTGGTCGGCGCCGGCCACCGCTTCTTCGGCAACGTCTCGCGCGGCCTCGCCTCGGTGATCGAGCGCGCGGTCAGCCAGTGGGGCCTGCCCAACGGCTATGTGCTCGGCGAGGAAGGCTCGGGCGCGTTCGTGGCCGGCCTGCGCTACGGCGAAGGCACGCTCTACACCAAGAACGCCGGCGACCTGAAAGTGTACTGGCAGGGGCCTTCGGTCGGCTTCGACTGGGGCGGCAACGGCGCCCGCACCATGACGCTGGTGTACAACCTGCCCTCCACCAACGCGATCTATCAGCGGTTCGGCGGCATCGACGGCTCGGCCTATGTGGTCGGAGGCTTCGGCATGACCGCGTTGACTGCCAACGGCATCGTGCTGGTGCCGATCCAGTCCGGCATCGGCCTGCGGCTCGGCGCCAATATCGGCTACCTCAAGTTCACCCCCTCGGCGACCTGGAATCCGTTCTGATCCAGGCCGCTTGCGCGGCCTACAGCCAGAGCGCGTAACCGGCTACCGATTCACGTTAACGCCGCAATGCACTGGCGCGAAGGCGCCGGCTTATGGCATTGTGCTGCAAATGGATTTGCGGCTGGACGGCGACGTTCGCCCGCGCCATCAACGGTTCATCGTCCGAATTCGCGCCGACGCGCTCCGCGCCAAGCTCCGCGGAACGCGCGCGCCTTGCCAAAGCGCGTGTGGGAGACATCGATGGTCGAACAGATCATGTATCTGGCGATCGGCTTTCTGGTCGCGATGCTGCTCGCGCTGATGCTGGCACCGCTGGTGCATAATCGCGCCGTGCGGCTGACGACGAAGCGGCTTGAAGCGGCGACGCCGCTATCGATGGCGGAGATTCAGGCCGACAAGGACCAGCTCCGGGCTGAATTTGCGATGTCGGCGCGGCGGCTGGAGATGAGCGTCGACCAGCTCAAGAACAAGACCACCAGCCAGTTCGCCGAGATCGGCAAGAAGACCGACGCGATCAATCGCCTCAAGCTCGAACTCGCCGAGAAGAACGCCGCGATCGAGACGCTAGAGGCGCGCGAAAAGGCGGTGCAGGAGCAGCTTCGCACCACCGAGCAGGACTTCGCCGCCAAGACCGAGGAGCTGCGCAGCGCCGAGAGTGCACTGGCCGAGAAGCAGGCCGAGCTCGCCCGCATTAACGCCGAGCTCAACGAGCGCTCCACCCTGGCCGACACCCGGCAGGTCGAACTGGTGGCGCTGCACACCAAGATCGAGGAGCTGCAGGCGCGGGTCGGCGAAGCCGAGAAAGAGTTTGCCGCCACCCGCAGCCGGCTCGAAGCGCAGCGCGGCGAATCCGCTTCCACCACGCGCGAGCTGGATGAGGCCCGCGGCCGCGTCGAGGCGCTGAGCCTGCGCGTCGGCGAGCTCGACCGGCAATTGCTGCTGCAGGTCAAGGAAGCCGAGCTGCTCGGCGGCCGCGTCCACGAGCTGGAAGAGCGCCTCGCCGCCCAGAGCAAGCTGCTGGCCGAGCGCGAATTCGAGAACAATCAGCTCCGCGCTGCCAACGAGGCAGCGCTGCGCACCGTCGGCGAGCTGCGTAACGAGCTCGATGCCACCAGCAACAAGTCGCCGGACCTCGCCCGCCTCCGCAAGGACAAGGCCGCGCTCGAAGACCAGCTCACCCAGGCCCGCGACGAACGCGCCAAGGCGCAGCGCGAGCTGGTGGCGCTGAAGCAGCAGGCGGAAAGCTCCTGGGAAACCGAGCGGATGGAGAACGCGCTGCTGCGCGAGCGGATCAACGACATCGCCGCCGAGGTCGCCAAGCTGGCGATCACGCTGGAAGGTCCGGATTCGCCGATCCAGGCGATGCTCACCGCGCCGGCGCCGGCCAAGCCCGCGAAGGGCACCAAAGCCGCCAACGGTACCAAGAGCGCCGGCGTCACGCCGGTGGTGGCCGGCGGCACGCTCGCCGACCGCATCCGCGCGCTGCAATCCCACGCCTCGCGCGCGCGCCAGACCGGCTGAACCGCGCCGCCCCTGCGACGATCTGGGCAAATCTGCCAAAGCCGGGTGTTGCCGCTTGACACCCCCGCCCCGCACTTCGTAAATCGCGCCTCTACGGTGGTTCGACCGGCCGCTTCGCGGCCCCTGTTCCCAACCGGTCCCGGGCGCATAGCTCAGCGGGAGAGCGTTCCCTTCACACGGGAGAGGTCCAAGGTTCGATCCCTTGTGCGCCCACCATCTAATGTCCCAACAACTCTGCGGTCTTCGTTTGCCGCCTCTGCGATATCGGCAGATTTGACGGCTGCGAACCCGTCTTTGCGCCTTCTCCCACAAATCTATTCGGCTCGACCGAGGAACGACGGCTGTGATGGGGCTGACGATCCCGACATCGCTACGCTGCAATCGTTCCTGCGATGAGAGACCGTGCGGGGAAATATTCGTCTGTGTGCATATTTCACCACCCGCCGGCAAACAGGCGAGCAGTGTCAAAGTTGATTCGATCAGCTGCACCTGAGGCGCTGCGGTCGATCATTCACTAACAGTGCAACCATGAACCAGACCAACTCGCCAAGCAGCTCGAATACTAGCAATGACATGTCCTAATGATTGAAGACGGTAAATTGCGAATTGCGGTCACTAAGACCGGAGAGGCAATCGGCCTCAATCTTGTGGAAGCGAAAGACAGTTTGGACATGGTAGGCAATAGGAAACGCTAATCGATAGCGAAGAGCGCCCAAAGACCCTATCCATGTTTACACAATGCACTTACATATTTCTTGCAATCATTGAGAGTGAAACCCTAAAAGAACAACTTACTTTTCGGGAGTCTATTTATGCGAAGAGACGAAATCATTGCCGCCCTAAGAAACGTTAGACACGCCCTCGAAGAGGCGAAGATCGCCAACACGATCTTTTTCTTTATGAGAAGCGGCCCGAAGGAAGGCGCCGCAGCACGAGCCTTCCAAGCTTACGCCCACTTTATGACAAGTTACTCTTCATTCGGTCCAGCCGAAAGGAAGATAATGGACGCCATGAAGGTGACCCCTATTACTTCCGCCGAATTCTGGCAAAGGCTGGTCGAGAAGAAGGAAGGCCCACAAGACATTTCCGCGACCAGATTCGGAGCAATGCTTATAACGGACTACTTTCCGTCCCTTGAATCTCTCTTCGAACGAAATTCCGACGCTCAAGTGTTTGTGTCGGCAAATCAGCACGGTTTAGACGAGAAGATTGTATCAGCAAGGCTACGCTTCTTTGTACGTGAGCCAGACGTTCCAACGTTATCTCTAAAGCACTTCGTAGCAACCTTGAAGGCTGTCGAATCTCTCTACGATGCCCTTCTACGAACTTACAATTTGAGTTCGGAAGAAAGCTTGATCGTCGGCTCACTTGATTCCGGGAGCGACAAGGAATTTGACGTAATCGGCCTAGCAAAAGGAATTAAGGTGGTTTCCGAGACCCTGCTGGAGTGCTGGCAGCGCATTAGTAACGCGAAGGCATTGAAGACATCGATGAACATTAAGGTAGCCTGCGACAGCATTGATGCACTCCAGAAACTCAAAGCTGCACAGGACAACGATTCTTTGAGCGCTGAAGAGGCTGAGACGCTTCGACGGACCATATTAAGCAGCGTTGAGACGTTGTTCGAAAATGGCGTCTACACAGAAGCCATGGAGACGCAAGTAGCCATTATTCCCAGCTCTCTTCCTGTGGAGCGCAAGAAGCTAATCGTATTCCGTGAAAAATCTCCGACGCCGGACCCCGGGCAACAATATGACCCGGAACAAGAAGATGATATTATTGGTCCAGATGACTAGAAATAGCGGGACAGCTTCACAATCACCTAATGACCTGACACGGATTCTTGCGGCACACGGGCGTCATACAAGTTTCATTGTGAAGGAAGGTACAGACGTCTCAATCGACTGTGCCAACAAGGTTTCTAGTGACGTGGAAGGAGATCCGGTCACGACCCGGTAGGCCACTTCCATTTCACAAACGAAAAAGCCGCGGCAACCAGCTGCTTCCAGTTCTTCGACAGGAATGCGGACAACCGAGATTCGCGTTTCGCCCCTTCCTCGTCGTCGAACTTATAGGTCGTATGAACGACGATTTCCTTCAACTTCATAGGACAAACCTTTCCCGTGGCGAGAAATTGCCTCGCAAGACCGATTGACATGTTACCTGGGGAAAGGGACAACCCGCTTTGCTACGGACGGGGAGCTTAGTCGCTCTCCTACCAGGCTCAGGTGGCGCCCTCGACAAGCGCCACCTGAATCCCGGTTACCAGTGTCTGGTTGTGACGGGAAGAGTGTATGGGATTCAGAGCCCGACTTATCCCGTGGCGATTCTAGCGAACCGCCATCTTTCCCCGCCAGCTCGACGAAAAAGACAAATCACTGCCGTGGGTTACCGTGTGGAAAAGTTCCATCTCCGGCAGATTGACATTGAATAACTTTTCGAACCACGTTGGGATCTATCCCATATTGACCTGCATGATCGTCCCGATTCGACTCACAGATTGGGAATCGCCGACAATCTCAATGAAGAGCTTGATCGCCACAGGACGGACCGAAATTGATTCACGGCCCTGAAGATCACGTCCTCATCCGCCGCGGCGGATCCCGGCTTCCCCGCAGCGGTTCACGATGCCGAGCAGATCGTTCCAACCGCGCTGCACACGGGCAACGAGCGAGAGCTGAACGCGCGGTGCGGGAGACCTTTCGGCTGTTGCATCCCTGATGAGGCGCGCCACGCGCGGCGACGAGCCGGCGAAGTCGTTAGTTGCTGCAGAAAAAATCAAGCAGTCCTACCGCAGCAATCTAGCCAATTGCGACAGGACACTAATCATGGTCGAACGCAGCTGATAAATGCATGTACCGGATTGACCGAACTCGAAGACGGGGAGCTGCTGCCGCGGCTGACCGCATGCGCAGAAACGTGCGCCAAGCGCAATTACCTAGCCCCCCTGCGCGAGCTCATCGTCTCGTTGTCGGCCTACTTCCCCTCCTCCGCGCCACAACGCCGTACAACATCGCACCGCACCAATTGATCCGGCACAATGCGGCCGCACTGCACGCTCGTTTAGCGACGATCGCAGATGGCGTTTGTCCATCGTCGGGAAGGGAGCGGTCCATGCCTCATACCATCGATCAGAAGATCAACGCGTTGCTCGAGCAGGAGACTTCGCTGCGGCAGTGGCTGGAGCAGATCCGGGCGCTGACCAAGGACGCCCGCGGCGCCACCGTGATCGCCGGACTGACGCAGAAGGAAACCGAGGAGTTTCTGCTCCTGAGCCCGCTGGTCCGCGCCTTCGACAGCGGTATGACCGCCGACCATGCGGCCGCGGTCCGGGCGCGCCATGCCGAGCTGAAGGCCAAGCTCGAAGGCGCCCTGCAGGACAACGCGATCGAAAGCCTGAGCGGCTGGGGCGAAGCGGCCGCGGCCGCCCGCTGAGCCGCTAAGACACCATCGCCAGCACGGATCGTTCGAGACGGCGCGGGCGCGGGCCGTCTCGTTAGGCTGCGCCGATCGTAAGCGTCCGTTCGCAGCTGCCCGACGGTATGATGGGTTTCGCTACGCTCAACCCATCCTACGGGGTTCGATCGCTGACAGCCTGCTCACTCACGCCGAGGCTTGCTTGGCCTCAGCGGTGACGGGCGCGCAGAACTTGTTGGCCAGCCACGACGACAGCGTCGCCGGCACCAGGCCGACCAGACCGTACAGCACGAATTGCAGCACGCCGGCATCGGCGCCGCGGTTGCCGTACATCACGGCGGTGGCGAGGAAGCCGATCACGCCGACGATCACCACCCGGCCGCCGGGGCTGACCCGGCGGATGTGGCTGATGATCTCGTCGATAGCCGCCATCATCAGCGCCGGCAGCAAGCCGAACAGGTAGCTGTATTGCAGCGACTTGAACAACACGACGAAGAACTTCTTCACCTCGGTCAAATGGGTGTGCGCCCAATAGCCCGACAGATAGGTCGTCGCGAACAACAGCAGCAAGCCGCCGATCAACGGACCGATCGCGGCAAAGATCACGTAGCGCTTCATGCCTGCTCCACCCGCGGCCATGCCCGGCCGCGGCCGACAGGCTACGCTGCCGGCCACCGGTTCGACAACTGTCCGAAACGGGAAGGCCCTGGGTGGCAGGGCCATCCGCGGTGCTACATCTGCACCGCGATCAGGTTCGGGCCGCCGCTGGAGAGGCCGGCGGCGAGCGCGGCGTTGAACTCATCGGCGGTCGACACGTTCTTGGCCGGGACACCCATGCCCTTGGCGAGCGCCACCCAATCGAGGTCCGGCCGGTCCAGCGTCAGCATGTCCTCGGCGCGCTGGCCGGGCTTACCGGCGCCGACGCCGTCGAACTCGCCGCGCAGGATCTGATACTTGCGGTTGGCGAACACCACGGTGGTGACGTCGAGGTTCTCGCGGGCCTGGGTCCACAGCGCCTGCACGGTGTACATCGCGCTACCGTCGCCGACCATGCACAGCACCTTGCGATCCGGGCAGGCCACCGCGGCGCCGACCGCGACCGGCGGCGAGAAGCCGATCGAGCCGCCGAGGTTCTGCAGCCAGTCATGCGGCGCGGCGGCCGCCGTCGGCGGGAAGAAGCCGCGGCCGGTGGTGATCGATTCATCGATCACGATGCCATTCTCCGGGATCGCCATCGCGATCGCCTGGGCGATGTTGTCGAGCGTCAGCGCGCCGGTCGGCTTGGCGATCTCGACCAGCTTCTGCGGCGCGGCGTCGCTCGCCTTGGCGCCGAGCGCACCGGCCAGCGCTTCCAGCGCCGCGACCGAATTCTCGCCGACCTCGGTGACGCGATGCGCCTCGCAGCCTTCCGGCTTCAGCAGGCTCGGCTTGTCCGGATAGGCGAAGAACGCCACCGGATCCATCGCCTCGACCAGCACGATGTGGCGGAACTGCTTGAGGATCGGCAGCGCGGCATCGACCACATACGGAATCCGCTCGATCCAGTAGCGCCCCTGCCCGCGCGCCATCCGGGCGTTGTAGGTCTGGCCCATCACCTTGCAGCCGGTCTTGCCGGCGATCCGCTGCGCCAGCGCCAGGCCATGCTCGGTGAGCGCAGCGCCGGACAGCAGCAGCAGGGTCGGCTCGCCGGAGCGCAGCACGCGCGCGGCGGCTTCCACCGCCTGCGGCGAATAGGTCGGGCGCTGGCTGTCTTCCGGCACGTCGGCGACGCCGTCGGCTTCATTCCAGGCGGTGTCGGCCGGCAGGATCAGCGTGGCGATCTGCGCCGGCGAGCTCTTGGCGGCGGCGATCGCGGCGGCGCCGTCGCGCGCCACCGACTTGGCGTCCGGCGAGGTGCGGACCCAGGCCGACATCGGCCGCGCCAGGCCCTCAATGTCCGAGGTCAGCGGCGCGTTGTAATCAATGTGGTAGGTGGCGTGCTGGCCGACGATATTGACGATGCCGGAAGCCGCCTTCTTAGCGTTGTGCAGGTTGGCAAGGCCGTTGGCGAGGCCGGGGCCGAGATGCAGCAGCGTCGAGGCCGGCGTGCCCTTCATCCGATAGTAACCATCGGCGGCACCGGTGACGACGCCCTCGAACAGGCCGAGCACGCAGCGCATCCCCTCGACCCGGTCGAGCGCGGCGACGAAGTGCATTTCCGACGTGCCAGGGTTGGTGAAGCAGACATCGACGCCGCCCTTGATCAGCGTCCGCACCAGACTCTCGGCACCATTCATAGTTTCGCTCCCGATTTGCAATTTGTGCGCCCGATCAATCATTGTTCCATCGCTTCGTCAAAGGGGGACGGCGCGCGGCAGGACTGCGGCGAACGCGTGCGCCGACGTACAGCCGCCGGCTTGCGCAATCGCTGCGATTATGGCCAGTTCGGAGCGAAACGAAGATTGCGAGGTTTCGGAATGGTTCGTCGACTTGCCGCCAGCGCGCTCGCGCTGATCTCGATCGCCACCGCCCTGCCGACCGCCGCTTCGGCGCAAGAGCTCGACCTGCGCTCGGTGATGGGATTCGGACCGTTCTATCGCTCCGGCCCGAGCGCCAATCCGATCCCGCGCGAGACCGTGATGTTCGACGGCAACTATGCCCCGGGCACGATCGTCATCAGCACCCGCGAGCGCCGGCTGTATCTGGTCCAGAGCGACGGCACCGCGCTACGCTACGGCATCGGCGTCGGCCGCGACGGCTTCCGCTGGTCGGGCACCCACCGCATCACCGCCAAGAAGGAATGGCCGGGCTGGACCCCGCCGGCCCAGATGCTGCGCCGCCGCCCCGACCTGCCGCGCTACATGGCAGGCGGCGAGGACAATCCGCTCGGCGCCCGGGCGATGTATCTCGGCTCGACGCTGTACCGGATTCACGGCTCCAACGAGCCGGAAACCATCGGCCAGGCGGTGTCGTCCGGCTGCTTCCGCATGACCAATGACGACGTCAAGGACCTGTACGACCGGGTTCGGGTCGGCACCGTGGTGGTGGTGAAAAACTAAGCCAGCCGGGCGATCGGCCGCGTGCACAGGCGGCTGCGGCCGAATTGCCGGTTGTGCGCCGGACCGGAATGCGGCAGCCTTTCGTGATGCACTGCGGCGCCCGGCATCTTAGACCTGCGCTCGCGGCGGTTACCGCCGCGATCACGCTCCTCGCGACGGCCCCGGCCGGCGCCGCCGAGGCGACCGACTTCTCCGCCACCCAGCGCAGCGAGAAGACCGACTTCACCGACAGTCAGATCGTCGACGGTTTCTTCCGCACCGCGTTCGGCGCCGAATTCCACATGGCGGGACGGGTCGACCGGATTCGCAAATACGAGGCCCCGGTGCGGGTCTATGCCGAAGGCGACGGCCAGGCGCATCGCCGCGCCGAGCTCGCCCGGATCGTCTCGGACATCGCCGGCCGGGTCGAGCATCTCGATATCGCGATGACTGACAATCCGGACGAGGCCAACGTCACCGTCCACCTCGTCCGCGACCGCAACCTCGGCAAGACCATCGCGACGTTCTACGGCGAGGAACGCGCCCGCGAGATCCGCGAAAGCCTCGATCCGCAGTGCCTGTCCGGCTTCCGCAAGAACGACCGGTACGAGATCGAGCGCTCCGACGTCATCCTCACCATCGACAACGGCGACTTCGTGTTCCGCGACTGCGCCTATGAGGAACTGCTGCAGTCGCTCGGCCCGATCAACGACACCGACAAGGTGCCGTGGACGATGTTCAACGACGACGTCCAGAAGGGCTATTTCGACGTCTACGATCAGTACCTGTTGAACATCCTGTACCACCCGGCGATCCGCCCCGGCATGACCGTGCCCGAGGTCAAAGCCGTGCTGCCCCAGGTCCTCGCCGACGTGCGCAGCTACGTCGCCAAGGTGAACAAGCTGACGCGTTAAGGCGTCATCGGGCGCTTCGCCAACACGTGCAAAAAGATCGGGGCGACCCGGGTGTCCGCGACGATCGGTTCGGCTGCAGCGACCTCCTCCGAGGCCATCGGCTCGCCGAACGCCTCGATCCTGAGCCCTGCCCCGACGATCATCGCAACCCAGGTCGACAGCGTGCGGTGAAACCGCGGAACCGCAAACGGCGTCAGCGTGGCGTTCTGCTCCGGCGAGAGGCCGGAAAACAACCACCGCTCAACCCGGCCGTCGCTCTCGTCGAAGTAATCGGCCAGTTCGATGGCCACCGGAACGCCGTGCTCATCGCGGATGTTGCGGCGTGTCGGCGGCACGAAGCAGGGATGCAGGATGGAGAATTGCAGAAAGCCGCCCGGCTTCAGGATTCGCGCAACCTCCCGGAGCACAGCCGCCTGGTCGACCATGTCCATCATCGACATGAAGGCCGTCACAAAATCGAAACTGCCGCCTGCGAACGGCAGCGTGAGGCCGTCTCCCAGCACATAGTCGATGCCAAGCGGATCACATCGTTCGGCGTCCCGGGCATGACGCAGAAAGGTTGGGGCGATGTCGAGGCCGGTCATCGAGGCGCCGAGCCGCGCGACGACGCGCGTGTTGGTGCCTTCACCGCAGCCGAGGTCCAGCCCTTTAAGACCAGCGACCGGCGGCAGCATCGCGAGGAAAGCCGGCGTATTTAGCGCATCGCGATATCGATCATGGCCGGCACGCGCGAGCATCGTCCACGTCTCGGCGTTGCTCTCCCAATGCGCGGAGACCTCCTTGGCGTCCATTTTGTCCCTCCGATTTCAAGCGAGGGCGGAGCCATAGGGGTCACAGATGTCAAAGCAAGGGCGCCAACATGGCGCCCTTGTAACGCGTGACGTCTTACGCCGTCTTGGTGAACAGCTCGCGGCCGATCAGCATGCGGCGGATCTCGCTGGTGCCGGCGCCGATTTCGTAGAGCTTGGCGTCACGCAGCAGGCGGCCGGTCGGATAGTCGTTGATGTAGCCGTTGCCTCCGAGCAGCTGGATCGCATCGAGCGCGCACTGCGTGGCGCGTTCGGCGGCGTACAGGATCGCGCCGGCGGCGTCTTCGCGGGTGGTCTCGCCGCGGTCGCAGGCCTTGGCCACCGCATAGACGTAAGCGCGCGAGGCGTTCATCGTCACGTACATGTCGGCGACCTTGCCCTGCACCAATTGGAAGGTGCCGATCGGCTCGCCGAACTGCTTGCGCTCGTGCACGTAGGGCAACACCACATCCATGCAGGCCTGCATGATGCCGACCGGGCCGGCGGCCAGCACCGCGCGCTCGTAGTCCAGCCCGCTCATCAGCACGTTGACGCCGCGGCCGACCTCACCGAGCACGTTCTCCTCTGGCACTTCGCAATCCTCGAACACCAGTTCGCCGGTGTCGGAGCCGCGCATCCCGAGCTTGTCGAGCTTCTGCGCGGTCGAGAAACCCTTGAAGCCCTTCTCGATCAGGAACGCGGTGATGCCGCGCGGCCCGGCGTTCGGATCGGTCTTGGCGTACACCACCAGCGTCTCGGCGATCGGGCCGTTGGTGATCCACATCTTGTTGCCGTTGAGGATGAAGCGATCGCCCTTCTTGTCGGCGCGGGTCTTCATCGACACCACGTCGGACCCGGCGCCCGGCTCGCTCATCGCCAGCGCGCCGACATGCTCGCCCGAAATCAGCTTCGGCAGATATTTGCGCTTCTGCGCTTCGTTGCCGTTGCGGCGGAGCTGATTGATGCAGAGGTTGGAGTGCGCGCCATAGGACAGGCCAACCGAGGCCGAAGCGCGGGAGATCTCCTCCATCGCGATGCAGTGCTCGAGATAACCGAGCCCGGCGCCGCCGTAGTCTTCCTCGACGGTGATGCCGTGCAGGCCGAGCGCGCCGAGCTTCGGCCACAGGTCGCGCGGGAACGTATTGGTCTTGTCGATGGCCTCGGCGCGGGGCGCGATCTCGTTAGCGGCGAAGTCGCGAACGGTCTCCCGGATCGCGTCGGCGGTCTCGCCGAGATCGAAGTTGAACAGGCTCTGCGCGTTGGGAATCATGCTGGGTGCTCGCTCCGCTCGGCGGCGCCTGCAGCGTCGCCGTGTGTTGTTTGCGCGCACCATGTCACGGCGCCGGGAGCCTGAGAAGGCTCCAATGGTCGGGCGGTGCAGCACGGTCTCCAGCTTGTCGACGCAAGTCGCGCGCGGAGCGCTTTTCTACCGTCAAATCAATTTGTTCGAGCGGCCGGTCAGGCTCCCGGAAAACGCCCTACCGCTGCCGCCTATTGACGATCTGATCAGACGGCCGAACCCGCCGGACCAAACCATGGCGGGACCGAAAATCCGACCGCGACCGCCGCCGTTTTGAGGCGAGCGTCCATGACATGGCCAGGGAGGACGACGATGCACGGCACCATCGAGACCGGAAAAGCGGCGCGGCTGCGGGCGGCGCGCGAGGAAGCTTATGCGACCCCGCTGAAGGACTTCCATCCCGGCGCCCCGCGGCACTTCCGCGACGACACGCTGTGGCCGTGGTTCGAACGGCTGCGCAAGGAAGAGCCGGTGCACTACTGCACCAACGCGCCGATCGAGCCGTATTGGAGCGTCACCAAGTACAACGACATCATGCATGTCGACACCAACCACCAGATCTTCTCGTCGGACTCCACGCTCGGCGGCATCTCGATCCGCGACGCGCCGGTCGGTTACGATTGGCCGAGCTTCATCGCGATGGACGAGCCGCGGCACTCGGCGCAGCGCAAGACGGTGTCGCCGATGTTCACGCCGCAGCATCTGGACGAACTGGCGGTGCTGATCCGCGGCCGGACCCAGAAAGTGCTGGACGGCCTGCCGCGGGGCGAGACCTTCAACTTCGTCGACCGCGTCTCGATCGAACTGACGACGCAGATGCTGGCGACGCTGTTCGATTTTCCGTTCGACGAACGCCGCAAGCTGACGCGCTGGTCCGACGTCGCCACCGCGCTACCGAAGAGCGGCGTGGTCGAATCCGAGCAGCAACGCCGCGACGAGCTGAACGAATGCGCCGCGTATTTCGCCCGGATGTGGAACGAGCGGGTGAACTCGGAGCCGCGCAACGACTTGCTGTCGATGATGGCGCATCACGACGCCACACGGACGATGGACCGCGACAACCTGATCGGCAACATCCTGCTGCTGATCGTCGGCGGCAACGACACCACCCGCAACACCATGTCGGGCTCGGTGTTGGCGCTGAACGAGAACCCGCACGAGTTCGAAAAGCTGCGTGCCAATCCGAAGCTGATCGACACCATGGTGCCCGAGGTGATCCGCTGGCAGACGCCGCTGGCCCACATGCGCCGCACCGCCCTCCAGGACACCGAGCTCGGCGGCAAGACCATCCGCAAGGGCGACCGCGTGGTGATGTGGTACGTTTCAGGCAACCGCGACGACGAGGTGATCGAGCGGCCGGAGGAATTTATCATCGACCGCGCCCGGGCCAGGATCCACCTGTCGTTCGGTTTCGGTATCCATCGGTGCGTCGGGATGCGCTTGGCCGAATTGCAACTGAGGATCGTATGGGAGGAGATGCTCAAGCGTTTCGAGCGTATTGAAGTTGTCGGGGAGCCGAAGCGGGTGTATTCGAGCTTCGTCAAGGGCTACGAGTCCTTGCCGGTCCAGGTCTCATGACCTTCCCCCCAAAACCAACAAGAAGACGCAGCCGATGAAACACCATGCCGCGGAGCAGGACGAATACCACGACATCCGCGACGCCGTCGCCAAACTGTGTGCGCAGTTTCCCGGCGAGTACTGGCGCAAACTCGACCGCGAAATGGCCTATCCCAAGGCGTTCGTCGACGCCCTGACGGAGGCCGGTTACCTTTCCGTTCTGATCCCCGAGGAATACGGCGGCGCCGGCCTGAAGCTGTCGGCTGCGGCGGCGATCCTGGAAGAGATCCAGCGCGCCGGCTGCAACGGCGGCGGTTGCCACGCCCAGATGTACACCATGGGCACCCTGCTGCGGCACGGCAGCGACGAGCAGAAGGCCAAGTGGCTGCCGAAGATCGCCAGCGGTGAACTCCGCCTGCAGGCGTTCGGTGTCACCGAGCCGACCTCGGGCACCGACACCACCTCGCTGAAGACCTTCGCCAAGAAGGATGCCAACGGCGACTACGTCGTCAACGGCCAGAAGATCTGGACCAGCCGGGCGGAGTATTCCGACCTGATGATCCTGCTCGCGCGCACCACGCCGAAGGATCAGGTGACCAAGAAGACCGAGGGCCTCTCGGTGTTCCTGGTCGACATGCGCGAAGCGCGCGGCCATGGCCTCGAGATCCGCCCGATCCGCACCATGATGAACCACGCCACCACCGAAGTGTTCTTCACCGACATGAAAGTGCCGAAGGAGAACCTGATCGGCGAAGAGGGCAAGGGCTTCCGCTACATCCTCTCCGGCATGAATGCCGAGCGCATCCTGATCGCGTCGGAGTGCGTCGGCGACGCCAAATGGTTCATCGCCAAGGCCAGTGCCTACGCCAAGGACCGCACCGTGTTCGGCCGGCCGATCGGCCAGAACCAGGGCATCCAGTTCCCGATCGCCAAGGCCTACGCTAACATGCGCGCGGCCGAGCTGATGGTGAAGGAAGCCACCCGCAAGTACGAAGCCGGCATGGATTGCGGCGCCGAGGCCAACATGGCCAAGATGCTCGCGGCCGACGCGTCGTTCGAGGCGGCCAACGCCTGCATCCAGACCCACGGCGGCTTCGGCTTCGCCGAGGAATACGACGTCGAGCGCAAGTTCCGCGAAACCCGGCTGTATCAGGTCGCTCCGATCTCGACCAACCTGATCCTGTCGCATCTCGCCGAGCACGTGCTCGGGATGCCGCGGTCGTACTGAGGGCGCGGGCAGCAACCGCTGCCTCGCTTGAACCGTCTCCTTCGTCATTGCGAGCGAAGCGAAGCAATCCAGAGCCGAGTGCACCGAGCCTGGATTGCTTCGTCGCTTCGCTCCTCGCAATGACGTAGCCATTGCAGGATTGATTGGATGCTTCCGCTCGAAGGACTGACCGTCATCGCCGTCGAACAGGCGGTTGCCGCGCCGTATTGCAGCTCGCGGCTCGCCGATGCCGGCGCCCACGTCATCAAGATCGAACGGCCCGAAGGCGATTTCGCCCGCGGCTATGACGCCGCCGCCAAAGGCCAGAGCAGCTACTTCGTCTGGCTCAACCGCGGCAAGGAATCCGCGGTGGTCGACCTCGCCACCAAGGAAGGCCGCGCCGAGCTGGAAAAGCTGATCGCCTCGGCCGACGTGCTGCTGCAGAACCTCAAGCCCGGCTCGATGGACAAGCTCGGATTCGCGCGCGAGCGGCTGCGCAAGGATTATCCGAAGCTGATCATCTGCACGATATCGGGCTACGGCGACGAGGGCCCCTACGCCCATCGCAAGGCCTATGACCTCTTGATCCAGGCCGAAAGCGGTCTCGCCTCGATCACCGGCGGCCCGGAAAGCGCCTCGCGCGTCGGCATGTCGATCGTCGACGTCGCCACCGGTGCCACGGCGCACGCGGCAATCCTCGAGGCGCTGATCGGCCGCAGCCGCACCGGCCAAGGTGCCGACATCCGGATCTCGATGTTCGACGTGATGGCCGACTGGCTGACCGTGCCCTTGCTCAATGCCGAGGCCGGCAATCCGCCCAAGCGTCTCGGCCTCGCCCATCCGTCGATCGCGCCCTATGGCGTGTTCACATCGAAGGACGGCAAGGACATCCTGATCTCGATCCAGAGCGAGCGCGAGTGGAAGAAGCTGTGCTCGGATGTGCTGCGCCAACCTGACCTGCCGAACGATCCGCGGCTGTGCAACGGCGTCGAGCGGGTCAAGAACCGCGCCTACACCGATAAGATCGTGGCCGACATCTTCGGCTCGCTGACCCGAGACGATCTGCTCGAACATCTGGCCGCCGCCGACATTGCGTTCGCCGAAGTCAACGCGATGGAAGACCTGTCGCACCATCCGCATCTGCGCCGGATCGAAGTCGACACCCCGAACGGCAAGGTCAGCTATCCGGCGCCGGCGGCGATCGTCGTCGGCGAGGATCGTCACTACGGCGCGGTGCCGGGCATCGGCGACAAGCGTAAGTAAGCGAGGACCAGCATGACCGACGCGCTCGATATCGATCACCTGCGGCAGTGGATCGGCCGTAGCGAACAAGCCACCGACCTGGTCACGCCGCAACTCGTGAAGGGACTGCGCGCGACGTTGTTCCTCGACATCGGCAAGCCGCAGACCGGCGATGCCGCTCCCTTCACCGTGCACTGGTGCCTCGGGCAGCCGGTGTACCCGATGGACCAGCTCGGCCCCGACGGCCACCCGACCCGCGGCGGCTTCCTGCCGCCGGTGCCGCTGCCGCGCCGGATGTGGGCCGGCGGCGAACTGCAGTTCGTCGATGCGCTCAAGGTTGGCGACGAAGTGACCCGGACCTCGACGATCGGCGACGTGACGATCAAGCAGGGCTCGACCGGCACGTTGTGCTTCGTCACCGTCAATCATGAGATCACTACGCCGCGTGGCGTTGCGATCCGCGACCGCCAGGACATCGTCTATCGCGACGTGCCGCCGCCCTCGTCCGCCCCCGCAGCGCCGGCCAAGCCTGCGGCTGCGCCGCCAGCGGCCAAGCATCGCGAGAGCCACCTCGCCGATCCGGTGCTGCTGTTCCGCTATTCGGCGCTGACGTTCAACGGCCACCGCATCCACTACGACCGCGACTACGTCACCAAGGTCGAGGGATATCCGGGCCTGATCGTGCACGGCCCGATGCAGGCCGCGCTACTGGTCGAATTCGCCGCCAAACTCAAAGGCAGCGTGCCGAAGACCTTCAGCTATCGCGGCGTGCAGCCGCTGTTCGACGGCGCCGACTTCAGCGTCAACGCCAACGAGACGGCAGCCGGCCTCGACCTCTGGACCGCCAACGCCGACGGCGTGCCGACCATGAAGGCCACGGCGAGCTGGTAGCATTTGTCGCGCGGCGGCCGCGAAACCCCTCCCCCTTGCGGGGAGGGTCGGCCGAGCGAAGCGGAGGCCGGGGTGGGGGTCCCCGAGCAC
>NZ_JAZDRK010000036.1:0-19753 GCF_047501505.1 Rhodopseudomonas sp. G2_2311 | reverse complement strand
GTGCGGAGGCGGGCGTGGCGGCGGCCGGCTTAACTCCCGAACCCCCCATTACCCGCCATTTCGTCAGCGACGGCAGCCCTTCCGGATCGACCTTCTGCCACCAACCGCGTTCGGCATTGAGCTTGGCGATCGGCAGGTCGATGCTGCCTTCGTCTTCGGCCGGGCCGCCTTCGACGATCGCCCAATAGGTCTTGGAAATCCGCGAATGCTTGAACAGCAGCCCGAGCGTGGCGGTGGCCTTGCGGTGGCGGCCGAGCACCAAGCAGCCGGAGGTGTCGCGGTCGAGCCGATGCGCCAGCACCGGCGGACGCGGCAAACCGTAGCGGAGCGCGTCGAACGACGCCTCCAGGTTCGGGCCGCCTTTGGGCCCGCGATGCACCGGCAGACCCGGCGGTTTGTCGATCACCAGCATCAGCCCATCGCGATACAGCACGCGCGCCTGGATCTCCTCGGGGGTCAGTTCCGGCGGCTCGAATTGATCTGGGTGGCTTTCGTTCATGGCGCGAAACGGCTAACACAGCGCCCTGATGAGCGACACTCCGGAAAATTCGAAACAGAGCTGGTGGCGGCGGCTGTCCAGCGGACTGAAGCGCACCTCGAGCTCGATCGGGACCGCGCTGTCGGAATTCGTTTCCAAGCGCAAGCTCGATCGGGCGATGCTCGAGGAGATCGAAGACGTGCTGCTGCGCGCCGATCTCGGCACCGAGGTGGCGGCGCGCATCGCCAAGGCGGTCGGCGAGGGCCGCTACGACAAGATGATCTCGGCCAGCGACGTCAAAGAGATCGTGGCCGCAGAAGTCGAGAAGGTGCTGGCGCCGGTGGCGCAGCCGCTCGACATCGATGCCGGCAAGAAGCCATTCGTGATCCTGATGGTCGGGGTCAACGGCTCCGGCAAGACCACCACGATCGGTAAGTTGTCGGCGCGGTTCGCTTCCGAAGGACACAAGGTGATGCTGGCTGCCGGCGACACCTTCCGGGCCGCGGCGATCGATCAGCTCAAGGTCTGGGGCGATCGCACCGGCACCCCGGTGGTGGCCGGCGCTCAGGGCTCGGACGCCGCAGGCCTCGCCTTCAACGCGCTCACCGAAGCCAAGCAGCAGGGCCGTGACGTGCTGCTGATCGACACCGCCGGCCGGCTGCAGAACCGCACCGAGCTGATGAACGAGCTCGAGAAGGTGGTGCGGGTGATCAAGAAGGTCGACGCCTCCGCGCCGCACGCGGTGCTGCTGGTGCTCGACGCCACCGTCGGCCAGAACGCGCTGTCGCAGGTCGAAGCCTTCACCAAGACCGCCGGCGTCACCGGCCTGGTGATGACCAAGCTCGACGGCACCGCCCGCGGCGGCATCCTGGTGGCGATCGCCGAGAAGCACAAACTGCCGGTACACTTCATCGGCGTCGGCGAAGGCGTCGACGATTTGTCGCCGTTTACGGCGCGCGATTTCGCCAAGGCGATCGCCGGCACGGAGGCGGCATGACGGACGACCTGCTGAAGCCCAACCGGCCGCACCCGCTGTTCAAGCTGGCGACCGAGCTCGGGCCGCTGCTGGTGTTCTTCATCGTCAACGCCAAGTTTCATCTGTTCGCCGCGACCGGCGCCTTCATGGTGGCGGTGGTCGCCGCCGTGATCGCGTCCTACGTCGTCACCCGGCACGTACCAGTGATGGCGCTGGTCACCGCCGTGGTGGTGTTGGTGTTCGGCACCCTGACGCTGGTGCTGCACGACGAGACCTTCATCAAGATGAAGCCGACCATCGTATATGCGCTGTTCGGCGCGGTGCTCGGCGGCGGGCTGCTGTTTGGCCGCAGCTTCATCGCCATCATGTTCGATCAGGTGTTCAACCTGACGGCGGAAGGCTGGCGCAAGCTGACGCTGCGCTGGGCGCTGTTCTTCTTCGCGATGGCGGTGCTGAACGAAGCGGTGTGGCGGACGCAGTCGACCGACTTCTGGGTCAACTTCAAGGTGTTCGGCGCGGTGCCGCTCACCATGCTGTTCGCGCTGCTGCAGATGCCGCTCACCAAGCGCTACGCGGCCGAGCCCGCCACGCTCGAACAGAGCGCCGCCGACGAAGGCGACGTGTCGGGGCGCTGAGTCTGCTTGGCCCCAGGTCGTCATTGCCGGGCTCGACCCGGCAATCCATCTTGTTGTGAAGGGATGGATGCCCGGGTCAAGCCCGGGCATGACGTGTTACTTCGGGGCAGGCACCCCGGTCTCACCTCGATTATTTCTGCTTGGCGATGATCTTGTCCTTGATGCCGTCGTAGGTCTTCTGCGGCACGATCTTCTTCTGCACCAGCTCGTCTTTGCCCTTGTAGGGCCGGCCCTTGATGATCGCAGCGGAGTAAGCCTTGCCGACGCCGGGGAGCGCGTCGAGCTGTTCGGCGGTCGCCGAGTTGATATCGAGGAGCTCGACCTTCTCCGACTTCGCCGGTGCAGCCGCCTTGGTGTCGGCTTTCGGCGGAGGGGCCATCTTGTCGGATTTGGCGGTCGGCGGCGTGGCCGGTTGCGGTGCCTGCGCCATCGCGGGCGCGGAGGCGAGCAGGCCGAGCGCGACGGCGGCGGCGAGCGGGGCGAGCGTGAGACGACGGAAAGTCGAGGTACCCATCGGATGTCCCTCCAAAGGACGTTGTTAGTAACGCCCGAAGCTCATCCGGGATTCATGGCGCCGCAATGGCGGCGCGATGAACGGCCGATAAACGGTCCGATTTATTTTCGAGGGGTTTTGCGCGGTGCTAACAGGTCGGTCAGCTCTGCGGTGCGGCCAGCGCCTTGCTGATTTCCGGCTTCAACACCTTCTCGATGTTGTCCGGGGTGATCGGCCCGACCAGCTTGTAGGCGATCTTGCCGTCGCGGCCGATCACGAAGGTCTCCGGCACGCCGTACACGCCCCATTCGATCGCGGCACGTCCGGAGGCATCGACGCCCACGGCCGCGAACGGATTGCCATACCGGCCGAGGAAGCGGCGGGCGTTGTCGGGCTTGTCCTTGTAGTCGATCCCGACGAGCTGGATGCGGGTGTCCTGCGCCAGCGTCATCAGCAACGGCGCTTCGTCATGGCAAGGTACGCACCACGATGCCCAGACGTTGACGACGCTGACCTTGCCTTTGAACATCGCCGGATCGAGACCCGCGACCTGGCTGCCGTCGCGGCTCAAGCCTTCCAGCGGCGGCAGCGGCGTCTGCGGCGCCGGCCGGCCGATCAGGGCCGAGGGGATTCGTGACACGTCGCTGTCGCCGAGCCGAAACCAGAACAACACCGCCAGCCCGGCGAACAGCAGCGCCGGCAGCACCACCAGCCAAGAGCGGCGCTTCGGCGAGGCGGGATCGAAGGTGTCGCTCATGATGATCCGTGGGTTGTCAGTGATCGGTCGCGCTGCGGCCGGAGCGGCGGACGGCGCCGCGGGCTTCGAGATCGCGCAGCCGCGCCTTCTGCTTGCGATAATCCAGCACCACCCAGCCGATCAGCAGCAGCACCACGATCGCGGTCGCGGCGTAGGACGAGACGATGAAGTCCGCGTATTTGCCGAGCATCACGCCGCCTCGGCCCGGCTGGCCTGCATCATCTGCAGCGAGCGCACCCTTCGGCGCAGGATCTCGTTCCGCATCGCCGCCAGATGCAGCGTCAGAAACAGCAGCGAAAACCCGATCGCGGTGACCAGCAGCGGGATCAGGAACGCCTTGTCGAGCGTCGAGCCGCCCATCCGCACCACCGAGGCCGGCTGGTGCAGCGTATTCCACCAATCGACCGAGAACTTGATGATCGGCAGGTTGATGGCACCGACCAGGGTCAGCACGGCGGCGGCGCGGGCGGCTCGGGACGGGTCCTCGACCGCGCGCCACAGCGCGATCAGGCCGAGATACATCAGAAACAGCACAAGCATTGAGGTCAGCCGGGCGTCCCACTCCCAATAGGTGCCCCACATCGGCCGGCCCCACAGCGAGCCGGTGACCAGCGCCAGGAATGTGAAGGCCGCGCCGATCGGCGCCGCGGTCTTGGCTGCGACGTCGGCGAGCGGATGCCGCCACACCAGCGTGCCGAGCGAGGCGACGCTCATCACCCCCCAGACGAACATCGCCAGCCAGGCGTTCGGCACGTGCACGAACATGATCTTGACGGTGGCGCCCTGCTGGTAGTCGTCCGGCGCCAGCATGCCCTGGGTCAGCCCCGCCGCCAGCGCCAATGCGGTCGCGGCCGCCAGCCAGGGCAGCAGGCGCCCCGCGAGCGTCAGGAACCGGGTCGGATTGGCGAGTTCGGTCAGCTTCATCGCGTTCCTGATATCGGGGCTGAGGGCCGCAGGCAATGACGCCGCGTAAGGGTTGCTGCGGAGTTGATCGGGGCAGCCCCACAGGTGATCGCTGTCGCAGTGCAGCAAACCAGCCGCTGCGGGTGCGCGGCGGCATCCGGGCCAAACCGGAGATGCGGCCGATCGCGATCGCGCATCAGCGGTCCCAGAGTAAGCCGTGCATTCGCGGATCGGCGTCGAATGCGTTCCGGCCGAAGGCGAGCGAGCCGCGTGGTGCTTCGCAGAAGGCGCGTGCCCCGTTGCGGTCGAGATGGATGCGCCAGCTTTGGCGTTCCACCGGCGCCTTGCTGCGGAACGCGCGCGGTGACAGTACCGCGGCGTTGGCGCCATGCTGCGGGTCGCGGACCGAGGGATATTTGATGATCTCCGCGCCGGCGGCGCGCGCCGCTTCGCTGAACGCTTGTCCGGCGGCGTAGTCCTGCGTGTTCAGAATTGCCGCCAGGTCATCCGGCGGCCTTGCTGTGAGATCGAGCACACGCTCCGAGCCGAGGTTGATCGAGAAGGCGGTGTGCTCCGCGGGGTTCTGCGGCCACGGCGTGCCGGGCGATTCGGCGAAGAAGAGCAGGCGATGAAACACCGCCTCGGCGATCGCCGTCGAGGGCTGGGCGGCGGCATAGAACACGCCCGCTTCGGCATTGGGCCGCCGAAACCGCGAGCCCCACGGGTTGGTCGCGCTGTAGCGGAACGGCGTCATCAGCAGAAAGTCGAGGCCCTCGCAATCCGCCGGGACCGGCGGTTTGGTGTCCTCGATGATCTCTTCCAGCAGCGCCTGCTCCTCGAGCGAGTCGGTCAGCTTCATCGTCGCTGATTGATGCTGCGCCTCGACGATGCGCCAGAACCGTCCTGAGAGCCTCGCCGATTCAGACCGGAGCGCGTCGCGTATCCAGGTACTGGACAACATGAAACAGCCCCGGAATTTTCTGGATCAGCTCGATCGGCGTACCCCGCAGCGCGACGTTGTCGCTCTTCATCCATGCGCGCGCGGCGGTCTCGTCGCCGGCCACGATGGCGTCGAGCGAGCGGTACAGCCGGACGAACAGCGCGGCGAGTTCATAGGCCTTGCCGCCGTCGAGCACGTAGTCGCCGCTCTTCATCCGCGACACCACGGACTCCGACAGGCCGATGACGTTGCTCAACACCTTCTGCGACAGGCCCAGACGCTCGGCCGCCTTGAGGGTGGCCTTGGTCAGCACCTGCCCCTTATCGAGGGCGGCCGGGGATCGATTCAGAACAGCGACCACGTTGCGCTCCTCTTTCTAAAGAAAGAATATAATATAATCTTTTCTCAGGCAAGAGAAGTGGGTCGCGCGGAGGTGGTTCCTGCTAGTCGGCTAATCCAGCCCCTGGCGCAGGCTGGCGGCGGCGGCGAACGGGCCGATCACCAGGCTGAGCAGCGAGATCGCGCACAGGATCGAGAACGGGGTGCCGAACGACACCGGGCCGACGATCGCCGCCTGGGAGGCGGAAACGCCGAAGATCAGCACCGGGATCGACAGCGGCAGCACCAGCACGGCCAGCAGCAGGCCGCCGCGGCGCAGCGTCACCGCCAGCGCGGCGCCGATCATGCCGGTGAAGGTCAGCGCCGGGGTGCCGGCCAGCAGCGTCGCCATCACGGCCAGCGAGGCGCTGCCGTCGAGGTTGAGCAATAGGCCCAGCACCGGCGTCGCGACGATCAGCGGCAGGCCGGCCGCCAGCCAATGCGCCAGCGCCTTGGCGGCGCAGGTCAGCTCCAGCGGAGTGCGGCTCATCACGATCAGGTCGAGCGAGCCGTCCTCGGCGTCGGCGGTGAACAGCCGGTCGAGTGTCAGCAGGCTGGCGAGCAGTGCGCCGAGCCACAGGATCGCGGGGCCGAGGCGTTTGAGCAGGGCGAGATCGGGGCCGACCGCGAACGGCATCAGCACCACCACGGTGAGGAAGAACAGTACGCCGATCAGCGCGCCGCCGCCGACGCGGAGTGCGATCTTGATATCGCGGCGGATGATGGCGCCGAGCGCGGTCATGTCGCGGCTCCGATCCGCTGCTCGCGCACCGGAATGCCGAGCGGCGTGTGAGTGGCTGCGACGATGATGCCGCCGCGGGCGAGGTGATCCTGCATCAGGCCGACGAACAGCTCCTGGCCTTTGACGTCGAGCGCCGAGGTCGGTTCGTCCAGCAGCCAGATCGGCCGCCGCACCACCAGCAGGCGGGCGATCGAGAGCCGTCGGCGCTGGCCGGCCGACAGATACGCCGCCGGCAGTTCGGCGGCGTGGCCGAGCCCGACCGCCTTGATGGCGGCGCTCAGATCGGTGCGCTCGCCGCCGAGAAAGTCGCGCCAGAAGCCGAGATTTTCAGCGACGCTGAGCGACGGCTTGAGCGCGTCGCGGTGGCCGAGATAGTGCGCCTGTTCGGCGACCGGCGCATCCGGTTCCCCGCCGTCGAGCGTGATGGTTCCGCCCTCGGGTGTCAGCAGCCCGGCGATCAGCCGCAGCAGCGACGTCTTACCGGCGCCGTTATGTCCGATTAGCGCCAGCGCCTCGCCGGCGCTTGCCTCGAAGGCCAGTCCGGCGAATACCTCGCGGCCACCTCGTACACACCGTAAGTCGCGCCCCGACAGCCGCATACATCCCAACCTGTTCCGCTCCGGGATCGGAACGGCCTGCTCACAAATCGATGCGCTCGCCTGTCATTGTCGAACTGGCGGCGCAATTGGAAAGGTTCTATAAGCCGGAACTTGATGCAGCACACGATCGGCGCCTGCAAGCCGGACGGCCTGCCCCTCCGGAGCCAGCATACAAGCTCGCCCAATCGAAAACGATAATCTGGGACCCGCCTTACATGACCTCGCTCGACAGCTTCAAATGCCGGAAGATCCTCAAGGTCGGCAGCAAGTCTTACGTCTATTACAGCCTGCCCGCCGCCGAGAAGAACGGCCTGAAGGGGATTTCCCGTCTGCCCTACTCGATGAAGGTGCTGCTGGAAAACCTGCTGCGCAACGAGGACGACCGCACCGTCAAGAAGGCGGACATCATGGCGGTCGCCAAGTGGATGCGGAAGAAGGCGCTGGAGCACGAAATCGCATTCCGCCCGGCGCGCGTGCTGATGCAGGACTTCACCGGCGTGCCGGCGGTGGTCGATCTTGCGGCGATGCGCAACGCGATGCAGAAGCTCGGTGGCGATGCCGAGAAGATCAATCCGCTGGTGCCGGTCGACCTCGTCATCGACCACTCGGTGATCGTCAACTTCTTCGGTAACAACCAGGCGTTCAAGAAGAACGTTGCCGAGGAGTACAAGCAGAACCAGGAGCGCTACGAGTTCCTGAAGTGGGGCCAGAAGGCGTTCTCGAACTTCTCGGTGGTGCCGCCCGGCACCGGCATCTGCCACCAGGTCAATCTCGAGTACTTGGCGCAGACGGTCTGGACCAAGAAGGAGAAGATGACGATCGGCCGCAAGACCGGCACCTTCGAAGTCGCCTATCCGGACACGCTGGTGGGTACCGACTCGCACACCACCATGGTCAACGGTCTCGCCGTGCTCGGCTGGGGCGTCGGCGGCATCGAGGCGGAAGCTGCGATGCTCGGCCAGCCGCTGTCGATGCTGCTGCCGGAAGTGGTCGGCTTCAAGCTCAAGGGCGCACTCAAGGAAGGCGTCACCGCCACCGACCTGGTGCTCACCGTCACCCAGATGCTGCGTAAGCAGGGCGTGGTCGGCAAGTTCGTCGAATTCTTCGGCCCGGGCCTCGACAATCTCTCGGTCGCCGACAAGGCCACGATCGCCAACATGGCGCCGGAATACGGCGCGACCTGCGGCTTCTTCCCGGTCGACGGCGAAACTATCGATTACTTGAAGACCTCCGGCCGTGCCTCGGCGCGGGTCGCGCTGGTCGAGAAGTACAGCAAGGCGCAGGGCCTGTTCCGCACCTCCAAGTCGCCGGACCCGGTGTTCACCGTGACGCTGACGCTGGACCTCGCCACCGTCGAGCCGTCGATGGCCGGCCCGAAGCGCCCCGAGGGCCGCATCGCGCTGTCGTCGGTGTCGGAAGGCTTCGCCACCGCGATGGCCAACGAGTACAAGAAGGCGCTCGACGGCGCGCGCTACAAGGTGGAAGGCCGCAACTTCGATCTCGGCCACGGCGACGTGGTGATCGCGGCGATCACCTCGTGCACCAACACCTCGAACCCGAGCGTGCTGATCGGCGCCGGCCTGTTGGCGCGTAACGCGGCGGCCAAGGGCCTCAAGGCGGCGCCGTGGGTGAAGACCTCGCTGGCCCCGGGCTCGCAGGTCGTCGCCGAGTATCTGGCGAATTCGGGTCTGCAGAAGGATCTCGACAAGGTCGGCTTCAACCTCGTCGGCTTCGGCTGCACCACCTGCATCGGTAACTCCGGCCCGCTGCCGGAAGAGATCTCGAAGTCGATCAACGACAACGGCATCGTCGCCGCCGCCGTGCTGTCGGGCAACCGCAACTTCGAAGGCCGCGTCTCGCCGGACGTGCAGGCCAACTACCTGGCCTCGCCGCCGCTGGTGGTCGCCTATGCGCTCGCCGGCTCGGTGACCAAGAACCTCGCGGTCGATCCGATCGGCACCGGCAAGGACGGCAAGCCGGTGTACCTGAAGGACATCTGGCCGAGCACCAAGGAGATCAACGCCTTCGTCAAGAAGTACGTGACCTCCAAGATCTTCAAGGCGCGCTATGCCGACGTGTTCAAGGGTGACACCAACTGGCGCAAGATCAAGACGGTCGAGTCCGAGACCTACAAGTGGAACATGTCGTCGACCTACGTGCAGAACCCGCCGTACTTCGAAGGCATGACCAAGCAGCCGGAGCCGATCACCGACATCGTCGACGCCCGCGTCCTGGCGCTGTTCGGCGACAAGATCACCACCGACCACATCTCGCCGGCCGGTTCGATCAAGCTGACGTCGCCTGCTGGTAAGTACCTGACCGAGCGTCAGGTGCGCCCGGCCGACTTCAATCAGTACGGCACCCGCCGCGGCAACCACGAAGTGATGATGCGCGGCACCTTCGCCAACATCCGCATCAAGAACCACATGCTGAAGGGCGCCGACGGCAATATTCCGGAAGGCGGCCTGACCAAGCACTGGCCGGACGGCGAGCAGATGTCGATCTACGACGCCGCCATGAAGTACCAGGAAGAGAAGGTGCCGCTGGTGGTGTTCGCCGGTGCCGAATACGGCAACGGCTCGTCGCGCGACTGGGCCGCAAAGGGCACCCGTCTGCTCGGCGTTCGCGCCGTGATCTGCCAGAGCTTCGAGCGCATCCATCGCTCGAACCTGGTCGGCATGGGCGTGCTGCCGCTGACCTTCGAAGAGGGCACCTCGTGGGCCTCGCTCGGCCTCAAGGGCGACGAGAAGGTCACGATCCGCGGCCTCGAAGGCGACCTCAAGCCGCGGCAGATGCTGGAAGCCGAGATCACCTCGGCCGAGGGCAAGCGCAAGCGCGTGCCGCTGCTGTGCCGCATCGATACGCTCGACGAGCTCGATTACTACCGCAACGGCGGTATTCTGCACTACGTGCTGCGCAAGCTCGCGGCCTAACAGTCGCGATCTTCGCCGATAGGCGCAGAATGCCTCACTGCGAAGTGAGTGGCAGGTGAACGGAAGGCGGCCTATGCAAATGGCCGCCTTTTCGTTTTAAGGCTCCTCGATGGATGGCGGCGTGCCGCCGTCCCGAAGCATTCGGCAAAGGCGGTTCGGCAAACGACTATGAATGGTGTTGGTGGATTTTCGCGGTGGTCCGGCGCACTCGGCCTGTGCGTGGCGATCGCGACGGCCGATCTTGCTGCCGCCGAGCCCCGCGCCGTGGTCGAGCTGTTCACCTCGCAAGGCTGCTCGTCCTGTCCGCCGGCGGACAAAATCATCGGCGAACTCGCCCGCGATCCGTCGGTGATCGCCCTCAGCCTGCCGATCGACTATTGGGACTATCTCGGCTGGAAGGACACCCTGGCCGACTCCCGTTTTACCGCTCGCCAGAAAGCTTACTCGCAAGTGCGAGGCGATCGGGACGTGTTCACCCCGCAGGTGATCGTCAATGGGTCGGCGCACCTTGTCGGCAGCAACCGCGCCGGCATCGAGGGCGCGATCAAGACCACCGACAAGACCGCTGGGGTGATGACCGTGCCGGTCTCGGTGGCGGTCGAAGGCAAAGAGATCAAAGTGTCGGTCGCCGCGGCGCCTCAGGGCGAATCCGCCAAGAGCGGTGAGGTCTGGATCTGCGCGGTGTCCAAAGCGATCCCGATCGAGATCGGGCGCGGCGAGAACCGCGGCCGGCACGTCACCTACCACAACGTGGTGCGCAATCTGCTGAAGGTCGGCGATTGGACCGGTGCGGCGGAGCACTGGACGGTGCCGCTTGAGAACGTCGTCGGTGACGGCGTCGATGCGGCGGCGGTCTATGTGCAGAACGGCAGCCGTGAGAAGCCCGGCGCGATGCTCGGGGCCGCGTTCACGTCGCTGAACTGATCATCTGCCGGGTGCGATCTGGCGGACAATAGCCGGAGCTGATTTGCGCGCCTTGGCTGCGGGCTTCACGATCGCAAGCGAGCCGGCCCCTCAAAACAAAAAAGGACCAACTTGCGTCGGCCCAGGAGGGGGATCGAGGTTCTGCGTACAGGCCCGATCCCGACTGCTTCGGGGGGCTGGGGGCTGAGGAATCCGAAGCCGAAGGGACCGGGCCAACGCAGTGATAGCGTTATCGCAAGCGGGCTTGGCGGGCGCTGGGCGAAAATCGGGCGGCAATAAGAATTCGGCTAACGAAGGCGTGAGCCGCGTGCGCAAGGGCGCTGTTTCGGCGCCTGCTGCTTTCGGTCCCCTTGCGGCCCGTCGCCGGCGGCGCAATCATGTCAGCGTCGTGACAGGAGGCGCCGATGGATATGATTTCCGGGGAGGCTGACCCCAGCGAGAGCCGCGCAGCGGAGCGCCCAGGCACCGCACCGCTGCAGGGACTGGTCACTTTCAACCGCCTGGAGCTCAATCGCATCCTCAATCTCTATGGCCGGATGGTCGCGGCCGGCGAGTGGCGCGATTACGCCATCGACTTCCTGAAAGACACCGCGGTGTTCTCGATCTTCCGCCGCGCCTCGGAAGTCCCGATCTATCGCATCGTCAAGGATCCGCGGCTCGCCCGCAAACAGGGCGCGTACTGCGTCATCGGCGCGTCCGGCCAGATCCTGCGCCGCGGCCATGAACTCGAACGCGTGCTGCTGGTGATCGACCGCAAGCTGGCGCTGGTCTGACCTCAACGCGGCGGAGCTGGGTCGGGGCGAAGCGTCTCGATGGCCCCCGTCTTGTCCGGGCGCCCCAATATCCCAGAGCGCCAGGGATCAGCGTCAATTCTCTGGAATACTGGGCCCTCCGCTTTCGCGGAGGGTTACGGCATTATGCGCTGTTCGGCCGTGCTTCTGCTTCGGGCACGGTCCGACCGCCGTCGCCCAGCGTCCGCTGCATCAGCACCGAGTCCAGCCAGCGACCGAACTTGAAGCCGACGTCGGTATGGGTGCCGATCGGCGCGAAGCCGGCCTTGCGGTGCAGGGCGATCGAGGCGGCGTTGGCGGAATCGCCGATCACCGCGATCATCTGGCGGAAGCCGCGCTCGGTGCATGCGGCGATCAGGTCACGCAGCAGCGCGCTGCCGATGCCGCGGCGGTGGGCCGCCGGATCGAGATAGATCGAGTTCTCGACCGTGAACCGATAGGCCGGCCGGGGCCGGTAGGGGCCCGCATAGGCATACCCGGCAATCGCCCCGTCCGCCTCCGCGACCAGATACGGAAAGCCGGCTTCGGTCAGAGTGCTGAACCGCCGCGTCATCTCGGCAAGATCGGGCGGGGTCAGCTCGAAGGTCGCGGTGCCGAACCGCACCGCCTGCTCGTAGATCGCGGTGATGGCCGGCAGGTCGGCGGTGGTCGCCGGGCGGATCAGGTGGTCGGACATACGGAATTCGGACTCGGAGCGGATCGCCAATCTCAGCGTCATACGCGGGCTTGACCCGCGTATCCATCCTCTTCGCCATGACGCTTGGCTGGCTTGCAGGAGGCTGCCTGCAGCAGGATGGATCGCCAGGCCAGCCCGGCAAGGACGGGCGTTTGCTGTGAGATGCCCTGCGGAAGTCCCTTGGTTCGGACGTTCGTTCCGCCCAAAACAAAAGCCCCGGCGCTGGGCCGGGGCTTCGATCCGTCAGGTCTGGGAGGAGACCGTTATTCCTTCTGTCCGAGCAGCTGAAGCAGCAGCGTGAACAGGTTGATGAAGTTCAGGTAGAGCGACAGAGCGCCGGTAATGGCGGCCCGCTCGGCGACGTCGCCGCCCATCGAGCCGTAGCCGTAGATGTAGTCGTTCTTCAGGCGCTGGGTGTCCCAGGCGGTCAGGCCAGCGAACACCAGCACGCCCACCACCGAGACGATGAACTGCAGCATCGACGAGGCGACGAACAGGTTCACCAGGCTGGCGATCACGACGCCGAACAGGCCCATGATCAGGAACGAACCCATCCCGGTCATGTCACGCTTGGTGGTGTAGCCGTAGAGGCTCAGCGCACCGAACGCGGCAGCGGTGATGAAGAACACCCGGACGATCGAGGTGTGGGTGTACACCAGGAAGATCGACGACAGCGAGATGCCCATCAGCGCCGAGAACGCCCAGAACAGAAGCTGTGCGGTCGCCGGCTTCAGGCGGTTGATGCCGAATGAGATGACAAACACCATCGCCAGCGGGGCGAGGATGAAGACCCACTTCAGCGGGCTGACGAACATCGCCACGCCGAACGAGGTCAGCATGGTGTTGCCGACCCGAGCCGCAGCCGCGCCGGCGTCCGTGGTCACGGCGCCCATATAGACGCCGAGCGCCGCCAGGCCGGTGATGGCCAGGCCGATCGTCATGTAGTTGTAGATGCGCAGCATGTAGGCGCGCAGCCCGGCGTCGACGGTCGCGGTTTCGACGCGTCCGGCGGCCCGGCCGAAGGGAGAAGTGTAGTTGCGGTCCAAGTCCGACATGGTCGAGATCCCGAGTTGGTCTGGCCGGTCGCGAAGGGTGGCGAAAGCCAGTACTAATTTATCCGGACGGTGGCGAGGAATGTGCGCTTAAAGTTGAGCCAAGATCCCAGTCAGGACCCAAAATTAACGTCTGTTCATCGAGCCGTCCGACCCATGCTGATATGTGGGAAACTAACACGGACGGGGCAAGCTTTAATGCGCGGCTGAATGTCGCTCCGCTCTGAAGGGTAAAGAAATCGGCGTCCGACCTTGGTCGAAAATGGCCATTTCCCAGTCCTAACAGGACCCGCCAGAGCGGTGCGCCAGCGCGCCGCGCCGCCCGTTCCGCCGGCGCTGCATACTATAAATTTCGCAAAACGGAAGCTGGTTTCTGGTTGAGCGCCAGCCACGTGCCGATCAGTCCGAGGCCGACCGTGACCACCAGGGCGGCCACCACCACGCCGGCCGCCGAGCCGGCCTGCCAGGCGAAACTCAGCGTCATTAATCGTGTGACAATCAGCCACGCGGCGACCGAGCCAGCCAGCACGGCGAACGCCGCGGTGGCGAGACCAATCAGCGCATATTCGAGCGCGAAGGCCCCGATCAGCCGTGCCCGGGTGGCGCCCAGCGTCTTCAGGATCACCGCGTCATAAACCCGGTGGCGATGGCCGGCTGCGAGCGCGCCGCCCAGCACCAGGATGGCGGAGATCAGCGTCACCGCGCTGGCGCCGCGCACCGCCAGCACCAGGTTCGACACCACGCCGCCGACCGTCTCCAGCGCCTCCCGCACCCGGACCGAGGTCACCATCGGAAACCGGTCGGCGACCTGCTTGATCACCGCGGCGTCGCTCTGCGGCGTGCTGCCGCTCTCGGTCAGCGTGGCGATATGAGTGTGGGGCGCGCCGCGAAAGGTGTCCGGTGAAAACACCAGGACGAAATTGATCCCGAGGCTCTGCCAATCGATGCTGCGCAGGTTCGAGATCGTGGCGGTGATCTCGCGGCCGAGCACATTGACGGTGACCTTGTCGCCGATCGACAGGCCAAGTCCCTGCGCCAGCTTCTTGTCGAACGACACCAGCGGCGGGCCGCTATAGTCCTTGGGCCACCACCGTCCCTCGACCACCTTGGAACCGGCCGGGACATCGACCGCATAGGTCAGGCCGCGATCGCTTTGCAGCACCCACTCGGCGTCCGGCGCCGGCTTGAGGTCTTCGGCGCGAACGCCGCGCGCGGCGACGATCCGGCCGCGCAGCATCGGCACGTCTTCCAGGGTGGCGTTCGGCGCGATCTGGCGCAGGAATGTGCCGAATTGATCAGTCTCGCTGGAGGGGATGTCGATGAAAAAGAAGGTCGGTGCCTTCTCGGGCAGCGCAGCGCTGAACTGCCGCCTCAGGTTACCGTCGACTTGCGAGACGGTAACCAGGACCGCGAGGCCGAGACCCAGCGACAGGACGACTGATGGTGTCAGCGCGCCGGGGCGGTGAATGTTGGCGACGGCGAGCCGCAGCATGGTGATGCGCGATCGCGGCAGCCGGCGCGCGATCGCCATCAGTCCGGCGGCGACGCCGCGCAGCAGCACGAAGATCGCCAGGGTGGCGCCGATCACGGCCAGCGCGACGCGCTTGTCGTAGGCGAGCCCGATCACCACCGCGAGCAGCACCGCGACGACCGCGGCGATCAAGGCGATGTGCTTCAGCCGGGGTCGGTGGCCGTCGGCGGTCGCGGCCTCGCGAAACAGCGTCGCCACCGGCACGTCGCGCACCTGCGCCAGCGGCCATAATCCGAACGCCAGCGCGGTGAGCAGGCCGTACACCAGCGATAGCGCCAGTTCGCCGGGATGCAGCGCCGCCACCACCGGCAGCGGGAGTAACTGGCCGAACAGTCCGACCAGCGCGAACGGCATCGCGGCGCCGAGCGCCAGCCCGATCGCCGCGCCGATCAGCGCGAGCACGACCACCTGGGTGAGATAGATCGCGAACACGTCGCGCCCGGTGGCGCCGACCGCCTTCAGCGTTGCGATCACGTCGCGGCGGCGATCGATATGGCTCTTCACCGCATTGGCGACGCCGACGCCGCCGACCACCAACGCGGCGAGGCCGACCAGGGTCAGGAATTGAGTGAAACGGGTAATGGTGCGTTCGAGCTGCGGCGAGGCGTTGCCGCGGGTGCGGATTTCCCAGCCGGCCTGCGGCAGTGCCGCGCGGGTGTCGTCGACCAGCCGCTGCGCTGCGCGATCGTCGGTGCCGTTGTCTGGCAGCCGGACCCGGTAGGTCCAGCGCACCAGGCTGCCGGGCTGCAGCAACTGGGTCGCGCGCAAGCCGTCGTCGCTGATCAAGAAGCGCGGACCGAAGCCGATGTTGCCGGACAGCTTGTCCGGCTCGGCCGCCACTGCGCTGCGGATCTGGAAGGTGGCACTGCCGATCGTGACCTTGTCGCCGATCTTCAGATCGAGCCGCGCCAGCAGGGCCGGGTCGGCGGCGGCCCCAAAGGCATCGTCCCGCCGGGCGAGCAGGTCGGCAACCGGCATCGGCGGTTCGAGTTTGAGCTCGCCGAGCAGCGGATAGGCGCCGTCGACCGCCTTCAGCTCGACCAGAGCCGAGCGGCCATCGTCGGTGCGTGCCATGCCGCGCATCGTGGCGGCGACCGAGACATCGCCGCGGCTGCGCAGGAACGCCACTTCGTTCGGCGTCGCTTCGCGCTGGATCAGGGAGAACGCAGCGTCACCGCCGAGCAGCGTGCGGCCCTCGCGGGCGAGCCCGTCCCCCAGGCTGGCTGCGACCGAACCGACGCCGGCGATCGCCATCACGCCGAGCGCGATGCAGGCGATGAAGACGTAGAAGCCGTTCAGCCCACCGCGCATCTCGCGCAGCGCGTAGCGCAGCGGCAGCGACCACGGACGGGTGCGGGGCGACGTCTCGGTCAGGACCGTCATCGATCAGGCCGACCGTGCGCGTGCGGCGGAGCCCGGCTGCGTGGTGTCGATTCGCCCCGAGCGCAGCCGCACCACCCTGTCGCAGCGCTGCGCCAGTCCGGAATCGTGCGTGACCAACACCAGCGTCATGCCGCGTTCGGCATGTTTGGCGAACAACAGGTCGACGATCTGCTTGCCGGTGGTCTCATCGAGATTGCCGGTCGGCTCGTCGGCCACCAGGATCGCCGGATCAGGCGCGAGCGCGCGGGCGAGCGCGACGCGCTGCTGCTCGCCGCCCGAGAGCTGCGAGGGGTAATGATGCAGCCGCTCGCCGAGACCGACCGAGGCCAGCTCGCGGGCCGCACGGTCCGCGGCACCGGTCTGACCGGCCAGCTCCAGCGGCACCGCGACGTTTTCGAGCGCCGTCATGGTCGGGATTAGATGGAAGGACTGAAACACGATTCCGATCTGGCGGCCGCGGAAGCGGGCCAGCGCGTCCTCGTCCAAACCATTGAATGAGGTGCC
Organism: Rhodopseudomonas sp. G2_2311; assembly: GCF_047501505.1. NCBI lineage: Bacteria > Pseudomonadati > Pseudomonadota > Alphaproteobacteria > Hyphomicrobiales > Nitrobacteraceae > Rhodopseudomonas > Rhodopseudomonas sp. G2_2311. Next base: position 3,058 of record NZ_JAZDRK010000036.1, on the reverse strand, counting down.
GTCGACCACCACCTGACCGCTGTCGGGCCGCTCCAGCCCGGCCATCACCATCAGCAGGGTGGACTTGCCGGAGCCGGACGGGCCGATCAGCCCGATCGTCTCGCCGGTGCCGACGCGCAGGCTGATATCCTTGAGGATGTGCACCCGCGCGGCGCCGCTGCCCAGCGATAGGTTGACGTTGGAGATCGCGATGCTGTCCGGCGCGCCGCCGGCCAATGACGAGGGTTCAATGAGACTGTCCATGGCTGCCTCATATGGCTATTCAATCGTGGCGGTCGAGGGGTGGGCGCGCACGATCGCGCTGGTCCTGGGACTTGGAATGATGGCGGCGCTGCCTGGACAAAGTGCGCGGGCCGAGACCGCCGCAAAGCCGCTGAAGGTGGTGGTGCTCGGGGACTCACTGACCGCCGGCTATGGTCTGCCGGCTGCCGATGCGTTTCCGGCCAAGCTGCAAAAGGCGCTCAAAGCCAAGGGCATCGACACTGAGATGGTGAATGCCGGCGTGTCGGGCGATACCGCCAGCGGCGGCCTGGAGCGGCTCGACTGGTCGGTGCCGCCCGATGCCGATGCGGTGATCGTCGAGCTTGGCGCCAACGATGCGCTGCGCGGCACCGATCCGAAGGTCCCGCGCAAGGCGCTGGACGAGATCCTGAAACGGCTGAAGGCGCGCAAGCTGCCGGTGCTGCTCGCCGGCATGCTGGCGCCGCCGAATTACGGCAAGGATTACGCCACGCAGTTCGACGCGATCTATCCGGACCTTGCCAAGCAATACGACGTGCCGCTGTATCCGTTCTTCCTCGACGGCGTCGCGGCGGTGTCGAATCTCAATCAGGCCGACGGCATCCATCCGACCGCGGCGGGCGTCGACATCATCGTCGAGCGGATTTTGCCCAAGGTCGAGGCGCTGCTCCGCCCGCTCCTGGTGCAAAGCCGCTGAGAAAGTGGCAGTTCTGCCTTAAGGGCCGGATTGCCCTCAGCTTTCTGGGCCCCACGAGGGCTGCGCTGTAGCGCTGTTACACAAACGCGCTACACAATCGTATCGTTGATTCGCCGGACGTTTTGCGGACTGCCGTGCCCCACGCGGGACGGTCCCCACGATCGGGATAGGCAGCCGCAATCGGCCTCAGGTTCGAGGGTGTGCCGATGCCGCGTTTGTTTACGGGACTGGAGATTCCGGCCGAGATTGGCCAGACCCTGTCGAGTTTACGTGGCGGACTACCGGGGGCGCGCTGGGTCGATCCGGACGATTATCATCTCACCTTGCGGTTCATCGGCGACATCGACGGCGTCACCGCCAACGAGATCGCCTCGACGCTGTTTCGGGTCAATCGCAAGCCGTTCGAAGTCACCCTGCAGGGACTGTCGAGCTTCGGCGGCAAGAAGCCCCGCGCGGTGGTCGCCTCGGTGGTGCCGTCGAAGCCGCTGATCGAGCTGCAGGCCGAACTCGAGCGGTTGATGCAGCGGGTCGGGCTCGATCCCGAGGGACGGAAGTTCACCCCGCACGTCACCTTGGCGCGGCTGCGCGGCGACGTCTCCAGCCGCGATGTCGCCGACTATCTGTCGATCCGCGGCTACTTCCCGTCCAAGGTGTTCAAGGCCGAGCGGTTTGTGCTGTATTCGGCCCGCGCTTCGACCGGCGGCGGCCCCTATATCGTCGAGGCGCCATACGAGCTGAATGCCTGACCAGGCACCTCGTTATCGCGCATAGCTCTCCGACCGATTCCCGGCTTGCATTTTGCCGCCCGATCAGGCGGTAAAAGGCCGCATGTCCTCGCCGCACTCGCTCCGCCAGCAATATCAATCCCTGATCGCCTCCGGCAGCATCGAAGCCGATCCGGCGCAGGCTCGCGCGGTGCAGGCCTTCACGCTCCTCAACGAGACGCTCGACGGCTATAAGCCACCGAAGAAGCAAGGCTTTTTCGGACGTCTGTTCGGCGGCGGCGATGCCGGCCAGGCCCCCCCGCAGGGGCTCTACATCCATGGCGAGGTCGGCCGCGGCAAGACCATGCTGATGGATCTGTTCTTCGACGCCAGCCCGATCGCGTTGAAGCGGCGGTCGCATTTTCACGAGTTCATGGCCGAGACCCATGACCGCATCAACGGCTTCCGCCAGGCGATCAAGCGCGGCGATATTCCGGATGCCGACGTGATGGAGCTGACGGCGGCCTCGATCCTCGACGAAGCCTGGCTGCTCTGCTTCGACGAATTTCACGTCACCGACATCGCCGACGCGATGATCCTCGGCCGGCTGTTCACCAAATTGTTCGAGCTCGGCACCGTGGTGGTGGCGACGTCGAACGTTGCGCCCGATGATCTCTACAAGGGTGGCCTCAACCGCTCGCTGTTCATGCCGTTCATCGGCCAGGTGAAGCGGCATATGCGGGTGATCCGGCTCGACGCGCGAACCGATTACCGTCTGGAGAAATTCGCCGGCATGAAGGTCTGGCTGACGCCGGACGATGCCGAGGCGACCGCGACGATCGATCGGGCGTGGCATCGGATTACGGGTACGACGAAGGGTGAGCCGCGCGACATCTCGATCAAGGGTCGCATCCTGCATGTGCCGCAGGCCGATCATCACGTCGCGCGCTTCTCGTTCGCCGATCTGTGCCAGAAGCCGCTGGGCGCCAGCGATTACCTGCGCCTCGCACATGAATATCACACGCTGATGATCGATCATGTCCCGGTGATGGACTACGCCGATCGCAATGCCGCCAAGCGGTTCATCGCGCTGATCGATACTTTGTACGACAACTCGGTGAAGCTGATGGCCTCAGCCGCTGCGGAGCCCGCCCGGCTTTACCGCGCCACGGAAGGCTTCGAGGCGCTGGAATTCAACCGCACCGTCTCCCGTCTCACAGAAATGGGATCGGAATCGTATCTGGCGCTGCCGCACGGCCGGCGCGACTCCACCGCGACCGGCGAAACCACCGGACTGGTCGAAACCTAGGTGTGTTCCGAGCCTCCCGCAGTTTGCAGGGCGCTGGCCCAACAAAGGGGCGCTCGCCGACTTGAACGCATGGGGCGAAAGCGATAACCACCCAAACGGATTTCCCAC
>NZ_JAZDRK010000035.1:0-26940 GCF_047501505.1 Rhodopseudomonas sp. G2_2311 | reverse complement strand
CTGCACGAATCCTCGACCAATTCGGCCCCCATCGCATCCTGGCCTATAAGATGTCGACTGAGTTTGCCGAAAACCTAGCGACGCCGTCGGCCTTTAAAGGATCGGCGCTCAAGCATCGAGGGGCAAGTTCCGGCCCGGGGGGGAGGCAATGCCACTGTCGACTGAGCGAGGCAAACGTGTGCATCCGAAGATGCGCCAATGACTACCCTCATCCTTCCATACGCGCCGGGATCGGTGTCATGGCTCAACGAAGTCGATGTTCTTCGCCGAGCTCACTGCCGCCTCAAGAGGGGGTGTGTTCCAATGCATCACAAATTTCAGGCGATACCAAACAGTTTATCATCAAAAGCAACGACCACTCAGGGCATCCGTCTGAACTTCCTTAAGCTGTTTGCCCCAGAAGAGTACGGCATTCCGATGAATATCAATGCGAATAGATCTGCTCCCTGGGCGCCAACGATTGTTCTGCTTTTCGTAACTGTCTTGTGGGTAGCCTACCTCTTTAATGCATATTTTCCAGGTTCCATGTCGATAGATAGTTTTACCATATTGTCGCAAGCTCGCGCCGGAGTTTACTCAGACGGGCACCCTCCTTTACTGGCGATCATTTGGCGGCAGGTAGATAAAATTTGGCCAGGGCCGGCTGGCATGCTGCTAATACAATTGACCTTGGTTTATGGTGGTTTTGCACTTCTGATAGCAAGTGGGGCGAGACCTCTGGGCTGGGGTGCGGCTGTGATTGCTGTCACTTTCTTATTGAATCCGGCCGTCTTCGGCATCATTTGCGTCATTTGGGTTGACATTTTCATGGCTGGCGCATTTCTGTCTGCCCTAGGATTATTATCTCTTTCAGACGTCGCGACTGGTAACCGACGAACATTGTACATATTTGTGGCGGTCTTGGTCGTGTTCTGCGGAATAGCATTTCGTCACAATGCTGCCGCGGCGGCCTTTCCGATCATAGCGTACGGAACACTGATCGTTCGGGGGCGGGACAGTTTTCGAGGGGCGAGAGCCGTAGCGTCCTTGGTCGCATCAGCGCTGATCACTGTTTTTCTTTTCTTCGCTGCAAATTTGCTCTCGTACGCCACAGTCGCTGACAAGCACCATTTTTGGACGTTTCTAGCTCAATACGATGTGGCCGGTATTGCAATAATGTCAGGCAATGGCGACGTTCCTGCATCACTTGAACCAGCAACAATAGAAGACGTAAACGTCTTGTACAGCCCGAGGTCTGTTACCCCCCTGCTCACAGGAGAGCAGGTGCACGCCGCCAGCGCGCCTTTTCCGACCGCAACGCCTCTACCGGCCGAACGTTTCAAGAATTCGGCGATAGCAAGAAGTGAGCTGACTTGGGATTGGGTAAACGCAATCTTCAGACATCCACTTGCATATCTATCTCATCGACTAGCGATTTTCACCAGTCTGATCGGTCTGCCTCCCTACGATTTGTGGGCGCCCACTTTCTCACGTATCGACCCAAATGATCTTGGAGTGCGGTCTCGTGGTGGAGTGCATAGTGCGCTAACTGATTTGTTAGTAGCCAAATCCGGCAGAAGTGTTTTCTTGCCAGCTTATTATCTACTTCTTGCGACCATTGCTGCGATCGTAACATTGTTTCTGATAACGAGGCGAAATAGTCGGCTTTTGCAGATGAGTCTGGTTCTAACAACCAGCGGTCTACTTCATATGGTTGGGCTGTTCTTTTCTGCTGTTTCAAGCGATTATCGCTATTCTCACTGGATGATCGTGTGCGCTCAACTCGGCGGTGCTCTCCTAGTAATAGATGTCTTGAAGGGAGTGTATGGCTCGTCTTCGAATTGCGCTGTCGTCGGCGTGCCGGGTGGGCTTGCAGATGGGTCGAGTAGTTAGTTGTCTAACAAATGAAGCGCCGGCCATTGGCGAACTGGTCGTGGACGAAATCGATCGACCAGCGCGCGTTCGGCTTGGCCTCGACCAGAATGGGGGCCCGTGTGCCGGCGGCTTGCGCCGGGCCCGCCGCTTGCGCACGCAAAGCCCTTCCTCGCGATAGAGTCGGTGGATCCGGTTGATGCCCGAGGGCTCGCCCTCCCGCCGCAGCAGGACGAACAGCCGGCGGTAGCCGAACCGCCGCCGCTCGTTCGCCAAGTCGCGCAGCCGGGCACGCAGTTCGGTGTCCGGCGGCCGGTGGGATCGATAGCGGACCATCTTGCGGTCCGCTCCCATGATCTGGCAGGCCCGACGCTCCGACAGATCCATCACGGTCTGCAGGTGCGCGACGGCTTGGCGCTTGGCGGCGAGCCCTAGCATTTTTTTGACAGAAGCTCGCGCAACGCCGCAGCATCCAGCATCTGCTCGGCCAGTAGCTTCTTCAGCTTGGCATTCTCGTCCTCGAGCTGCCGTAATCGCTTGGCCTCCGAGGCATCCATCCCGCCGAATTTGGCCTTCCAATTGTACAGCGTTGCTTCGGAAATGCCGTGCTTGCGCGCCAGATCGGCCGTCTTTGGCGCCGGCCTCGTGCTCCTTCAGCACCGCGATGATCTGCTCTTCCGTAAACCTTGCTCGCTTCATCAGCCCGTCCTCGTCAGGGCCGGACTCTAACTCCAACCGGAGGAAAAACTCAGGGGCAGGTCAACGCGGACGGTTCATTGAAAATGCCTCCGTCCGCGCTCCACCCCAGCAAGAGCGAAGTTTAGGCTTGGATCACCTCCATCAAACGGATGGCACAAGCCGCGACCAGCACTGCGGGTTGACCCGCTACAGCCTCGGCACTGCTCCGTCAGCGGCCGGTGAAGTTCGGCGCGCGTTTCTCGACGAAGGCGGCGGCGCCTTCGCGCAGGTCGGCGGTGACGAAGGCACGGCCCTGCTGTTCGGCTTCGTCGTCCAGCACCTCGGCGAGCGGGGCGCTCCATGCCGCTTCGATCTGGCGCTTGATCAGGCCGATGCCGATCGGCGGGCCGGCCGCGAGCTGCTCGGCGATCGCCATCGCTTCGCCCATCAGGCGCTCATCGTCGACGGCCTGGAAGATCAGGCCGGATTGTTCGGCCTGTTCGGCAGACAGCGGACGGCCGAGCAGCGCCAGGGCGCGCGCACGCGCCACGCCGATCGCGCGCTGTACAAACAGCGAGGTGCCGGCATCGAGCGCGGCGCCGAGCTTGACGAAGCTGAGCACGAATTTCGCCGAGCGCGCCGCCAGAACGATGTCGCCGGCGAGCGCCAGGCCGACGCCCGCGCCCGCCGCGGGGCCGTTGACGGCGACGATAATCGGCTTCGCCGCGCCGCGCATCGCCTCGAGCACCGGGCTGAGTTCGGCACGCATCCACGGCGCGACGTCGGCGCCGGCCCCGAACGTCTCGCTGCCGAGGGCCGCGCCGGCGCAGAAGCCTTTGCCGGCGCCGGTGAGCAGGATGGCGCGCACCGCATCGTCGGCGAGCGCCGCGTTCAAGGCGGCGCCGAGCTCGCCGAGCAGGCCGCTGCGCATCGCGTTGTATTGCGCCGGGTTGTTCAGCGTCAGGACTGCGACGGCGCCGCGCCGCTCCGACAGAACCAGGGTCATCGCCGAAATCCCCTGCTTACAGGATCAAGCCGCCGCCGCAGACCAGCACCTGGCCGCTGACGTAGTTCGATTCCGGGCTGCAGAACAGATACACCGCATCGGCGGCTTCCTCCGGCGTGCCGCCGCGCCCGAGCGGGATCATCCGCGCCATTGCGTCCAGCATCTGCGGCTGCACGCCGACCTTGATGTCGCGGCCGGCGACGTCGATAGTCTTCTGCTGCGCTTCGATCGGCTGGGTGAGGCGGGTGTTGATCAGGCCGAACGCGACGCAGTTGACGTTGACCTTGTAGCGGCCCCATTCCTTGCACAGCGTGCGCGTCAGCCCAACCAGCGAGGCTTTCGCCGACGAGTAGCTGGCCTGACCGGCATTGCCGTAGAGCCCTGCGATCGATGAGATGTTGACGACTTTGCGGAACACTTCCTGACCGGCCTCGGCTTCCTTCTTGGCGAAGATTCGGATCGGTTCGGCGGCCGCGCGTAGGATGCGGAACGGCGCCACCAGATGCACGTCGAGCATCGCCTGGAATTGCTCGTCGGTCATCTTCTGGATCGTCGAGTCCCAGGTGTAGCCGGCATTGTTGACGATGATGTCGAGGCCGCCGAATTTTTCCACCGCCGCGCCGACGAAGCGATCGGCGAAGCCGGCCTCCGAGACGCTGCCGTTGATGGCGATCGCATCGCTGCCCATCGCCTTGATCTCGGCAGCGACGGCGTCGCCCGGTTCGGCGTCGAGATCGTTGACGACGACGCGCGCGCCTTCGGACGCGAGCTTCAGCGCGATGGCGCGGCCGATGCCGCGGCCCGATCCGGTGACCAGCGCCACCTTGCCTTGCAGTTTGCCCATGAGGTTTCCTCGAATGCTTGTTGTTATGACAGGGCGACGATCGCTTCGCCGGCGAGCTTGATCTCGCCGGTTTGGTCGCGGGCGGTGAGGGCGAGCCGGGCGCGGCGCTCGCCGTCGGCTTCGATCAGCTCGGTGACTTGGCCTTCGCAGGTGATCTCGGCGCCGAGCTGGGTGATCGCCGCGAACCGCGTCGAAAAGCTCCGGATCCGGTTCGGCGGCACGGCGTCGCTCAGCGCCTGGCCGAGATAGCCCATCACCAGCATGCCGTGGGTGAATACGTCCGGAAAACCCGACGCCTTGGCGAAATCGATGTCGACATGGATCGGATTATGATCACCGGAGGCGCCGCAATACAGCGCCAAACGGTGACGGTTGATCGCCGGGAAGCGCTTGTGGACGATGCGGTCGCCGACCGTGGGGGAAGTTGTCATGTCCATCATGTCGGTCATCCGTTGCGCACCACGATGGTCCGCGTCGTATCTGCGACGTGAACCCCGTCCTGGTTGGTGACGGTGGTCTCGACGCCGATCAGCGTCATTGCGCCGCCCTTCTTGTCGGTGACGCTGGTCACCTGCGGGCTGAAGGTGAGGGTGTCGCCGACCATCACCGGGGCATGGTAGGTGAAGCTCTGCTCGCCGTGCAGCACCCGCCCGAGATCGATCTGAAGCGCAGTGAGAAACTCGAACGGCTTTTCGTTGTCGAGCATCTCGAGGCAAAACAGATAGGTCGGCGGGATCGGCGGCGCCGCGAAGCCTTCGGCCTTGGCCGCGGCGGCGTCGCGATACACCGGATTGGTCTCGCCGAGCGTGTCGAGAAAATAGCGCAGCCGACCGGCTTCGACATGGGCGGTCACCGGTGTGAACCGGCGACCAACAGCGGATTGATCGACCATCAGATTTGCCTCACGCGCGCTCGTACAGCGTCACCACGCAGGCGCCGCCGAGACCGAGATTGTGCTGCAGCGCGCGCTTGGCGCCGTCGACCTGGGTCGCCTCCGCGGTGCCGCGGAGCTGCCGGGTCAGCTCGTAGCATTGCGCTAGGCCGGTGGCGCCGAGCGGATGGCCTTTCGACAGCAGCCCGCCCGACGGATTGGTAACGAACTTTCCGCCATAGGTGTTGTCGCCGTCGGCGATAAACTTCTCGGCGCCGCCTTCGGGGCAGAGACCAAGCGCCTCGTAGGTAATCAGTTCGTTGTGGGCGAAGCAGTCGTGCAGCTCGACGACGTTGATGTCGTCCGGCCCGACGCCGGCGTCCTCGTACACTTTGGTGGCCGCGGCACGCGCCATGTCGTAGCCGACCACGCGCATCATGTCGTGCGCCTCGAAGGTCGACGGCGTGTCGGTGGTCATCGCCTGCGCGGCGATGCGGACACGGGTGTCGAGGCCATGCTTCTTGGCGAAGGCTTCGGACACCAGCACCGCGGCGGCGCCGCCGCAGGTGGGGGGACAGGCCATCAGCCGGGTCATCACGCCCGGCCAGATCACCTGGTCGTTCAGCACATCGTCGGCCGAAAGCTCCTTACGGAACAGCGCCAGCGGGTTCTTCGCCGCGTGACGGCTGGCCTTGGCGCGAACTGCCGCGAACGACGCCAGCGGCGTGCCGTATTTCTGCATGTGGCTGAGGCCGGCGCCGCCGAAATAGCGCAGCGCCAGCGGCACGCCGGGCGCGTCGATCAGCTCGTTGGCAGCGGCATCGAAAGCGTCGAACGCGCTGGGACGATCAGCGAACACCGCGCCGAGCGCGCCGGGCTTCATCTGCTCGAAGCCGAGCGCCAGCACGCAGTCGGCGGCGCCGGAGGCGATGGCCTGCCGCGCTAAGTACAGCGCGGTCGAGCCTGTCGAGCAGTTGTTGTTGACGTTGACGATCGGGATGCCGGTCATGCCGACCTGGTACAGCGCGCGCTGGCCGCAGGTGGAGTCGCCGTAGACGTAGCCGACGAAGGCCTGCTGGATCGCATCGTAGCCGAGGCCGGCGTCGCGCAAGGCCAGCCGCGCCGCTTCGGCGCCCATCAGGTGATACGGCTCGTTTGCGCCCGGCTTGACGAACGGGATCATGCCGACGCCTGCGACGTGGACGGGTGACGCCATTGTTCTCTCCCTAAACTTACCCATTGGACTTTTTATTACCCATGAGTAATATATGCGAGCTGCTGGCGAGTCAATCGATCGGCGCCGGATCAGTTACTTGCCAAATTGCTGCCTGCGGAATTTGTGATGAGCGGACACGCCGCCGACGACCGATCGCCCTGGATGCCGTTCGAGAGCCGCCGCCGCGCCCGCGACGAAAAGCGCGAGGCGGTGCTGCGAACGGCGGTGCATCTGTTCCTCGAACAGGGCTATCATCGCGCCACGCTCAACGAAGTGGCGGAGCGGCTGAACATCACCAAGCCGGCGCTGTACAATTACTTCCGCAGCAAGGAGGAGATTCTGTTCGAGTGCTGGGCGCTCGGTCAGGAGCAGGTCGACGAGATCATTGCGGACATCAGCCGCTCCGGTGACGACGGACTCGGCAAGCTGCGCGCGCTGGTGCGCGCCTATGCCGCAACGATGGCCACGGAGTTCGGTGCCAGCATGGTGCGGTTCAATCCGCGTGACCTGTCGCCGGAGAACGAGAAGACGGTGCGCGCCGCCAAGCGCGGCATCGACCAGACGTTCCGCCGCTTCATCGCGGACGGCATTGCCGACGGATCGATCAAGCCGTGCGATCCGAAGCTCACCGCGTTCGCGATCGCCGGATCGCTGAACTGGATCGGCCACTGGTATCAGCGCGACGGCGCGCTGTCGCCGGAGGCGATCGCCGACGAATTCGCGATGCGCCTCACCGAGGGGCTCGCCGCCCGATCAACCAAGAAGAAGAGCGCCCTTCAGGCGCCCGACGGCAACAACAACAGGAAACGACCCAAGGGAGGACATCATGAACATCACCCACGGCCTGCGGCGCGCGTTGCAGATCAACCCGGAAGGGCTGGCCACCGTCTGCGCCGGCCGCCGACGTAACTGGCGCGAGGTCGGCGATCGCGTCGCGCGGCTCGCTGCCGGCCTGCGCGCCAGCGGTGTCGGCGAGGGCGAACGCGTTGCGATCCTGTCGCTGAATTCGGATCGCTATCTCGAAATGTATCTCGCTGCAGGCTGGTGCGGCGGCGTCATCGTGCCGCTCAACATCCGCTGGAGCGCGCTGGAAAACGAAGATGCGTTGCGCGACTGCCGCGCGGTCGCGCTGGTGGTCGACAAGGCCTTCGCCGCGACCGGTGCCGCATTGGCGCAGGCAATCCCGTCGATGGCGCTGATCTATGCCGACGACGGCGACGTGCCGACCGGCATGCAGAGCTATGAGGATCTGATCGCCACCCACGCGCCGATTCCGGATGCGATGCGTAAGGCCGAAGACCTTGCCGGCATCTTCTACACCGGCGGTACCACGGGCCGCTCCAAGGGTGTGATGCTGAGCCACGGCAATCTGATGGCGAACGCGCTCAACGCGCTGGGCGAGGGGCTGTTTCCCGGCACGTCTGTCTATCTGCACGCCGCGCCGATGTTCCACCTCGCCAATGGCGCCGCGATGTATTCGCTGCTGCTGTCGGGCGGCTCCAACGTGATGATCCCGTCGTTCACGCCGGAGGGCGTGATGCAGGCGATGCAGAACGAGCGGGTCACCGACGTGCTGCTGGTGCCGACCATGATCCAGATGTTCGTCGATCATCCGGCGCTGAAGAACTACGACCTGTCGTCGTTGAAGAACATCGTGTACGGCGCCTCGCCGATCAGCGAGGCGGTGCTGGCCCGCGCGTCCGCGGCGCTGCCCAACGTTCAGTTCACCCAAGCCTACGGCATGACCGAACTGTCGCCGATCGCCACGCTGCTGCATTGGAAGGAGCATATCGGCGAGGGCAAGGCCAAGGGGCGGCAGCGCGCCGCCGGCCGGGCCACGCTGGGCTGCGAAGTGCGGATCGTCGATGCCGAGGATCGCACCGTGCCGTATGGAACGGTCGGCGAGATCTGCGTGCGCGGCGACAACATGATGATGGGTTATTGGGAGCGGCCGGAGGAGACCGCGCGGGCGCTCGCCGGCGGCTGGATGCACACCGGCGACGGCGGCTACATGGACGAGCACGGCTTCGTCTATGTCGTCGACCGGGTCAAGGACATGATCATCTCCGGCGGCGAGAACGTGTACTCGGTCGAGGTCGAGAACGCAGTGGCGCAGCATCCGGCGGTGGCGCAATGCGCGGTGATCGGCATTCCGCACGAGGCGTGGGGCGAGCAGGTTCACGCGGTGGTGGTCACCAAGGCCGGCGCCACCGTGACGGCGGAAGAGCTGATCGCCCACTGCAAGGCGCTGATCGCCGGCTACAAGTGCCCGCGCAGTGTCGAGATCACCGAGACGCCGCTGCCGCTGTCCGGTGCCGGCAAGATCCTCAAGCGTGAACTGCGCCAGCCGTATTGGGAGAGCCGCGAACGTCGCGTCAGCTGACGCGGCGGCAGGCTGCCACACCATCCGCGCCGCGCCGGATCGCCTCGATTGAGGTGTTTCCCGCGCGGCGTTTTCTTTGCGCTCGGCATGTTCGGTCACTGCCGCGCGGTACACTGGCCCGATCGTCGATTCGTCCTTGCTCGAGATCCGAGGCCCTCCCCATGCCGGCGCTTTTGAAACACCTGTCCGTTCCTGCTCAGTCAGAGGCAGCCTCAGGCGGGATCGACCGGCAGCGTCGGTCTCTGGTGTTCGGTGCCGCGGCTACCGCCGGCACTGTCGCGCTCGGCTTCAGCCCGGCACAGGCGGCGGTGCGGCGCTCCTCACTGCGATCCGAAATCGACCGCTCGGCGCGGGTCAGCGCCGCGCGGCTCGACGCCGAGGTCGCCAAGGCGTTCCCGCTGTTCAACGCCCCGGCGATCCTGCCGGCCTTCGATGCCGCCTCCGCCGGTGCACAGGTCGACGTCGATCTGCACCGGATCGTGACCACGACCCGCGTTCCCGAGACTGGTGAGCGGCTGAAGGTCAGCGGGCTGTTGGCGGTGCCGGCCGGCAAGACCGGCGAACTGCCGCTTCTATCCTGGCAGCACGGCACCATCCTGTCGTTCGATCAGGTCCCGTCGAACCTGACCAAGCTGGCCGATCCGGCGTACCAGCTCAGCGATGCGGCGGATTCGCTGGAGACGCTGTTCAATGTGCAGCGGTTCGCGGCGCGCGGCTATGCGGTGGTCGCCGCCGATTATGTCGGCAAGGGGCCATTCCGCAACGGGCGAGGCGAGGGCTACGCAGTCAAAGGCGTCAGCGTCCAGACCTGTCTCGACATGCTGGCGGCGGGCGAGGTGGCGATGGCATCGCTCGGCCTGAAACCATCGAAACTCTTCCTGCACGGCTGGTCGCAGGGCGCGCTCAACACCCAGTGGCTTCATCAGGCGCTGCGCCGCCGGTCGCGACCCGTTGCCGCCACCGCGGTCGCCAGCCCGTTCAACGATCTGAATGAAGCCTGGAGCTACTGGGCCGGCGCGCAGAGCTTCGCCCTGCCGGCCGGCACGACGTCCTATCCGGCGCTGCCGAATTGGATCTCGCTGTGCATGATCGTTGCGCTGGGCAGCTACGAGCTGAACTATCGCCTCAGCGGTTTGCTCGACAGCGCCATCCGCCCCGAATACCGGGCGATGGCCCGCAAGTACTGGGAAGACTACAAGCTCGTGGCCGATCCGCAGCAGCCGTTCCCGACCGGCTCCGATCTGTTGGTGCCGGGCTTCTTCGAGCGCGCCACCGACGATCGCAACAGCGCCTTCCTGCGTCACCTCGCAGCCAATCGGGCTTCGTATTGGCGCTACGATTCGCCGATCCGGTTTCACTATGGGCTCGCCGACGAAGCGCTGCATCCGGCGATGGTGTATCGGGCGTTGTCGGCCGGCGACCACCAGGCTGTAGGAATCCCAACCGCCAGAGCCAGCCATCGCGCGACCTTTCTCGCGGGGCTGTATGGCGATGCCGCCAGTCTCGGCGGCGCGGAGAATGTGCCGACCTGGTTCGGTAAATTCTAAACGATCCTCACACTCAGAACTGTGCGGTATCGGACATGATGTCGCGGGCGTGCATAGTCCAACGCTCGCTTGAGCGACCAAACGTCACATAAATTGGCGCACGGGGATGCGAGGACGTCCGAGTTGTTATTTGGTGCAGCGCGATATGTGACAGTTGTGACAACGCTGCAGTGACTGATCTGCCGACGCTTTCTGATCGATATGCACAATAGTTACTGTGACGAGTTGTCACGACAGACTGACGATTAGTTCTGTCAACCGCGCGAGCAATTACCTTCGCGCCGAACTGATCGACGCTCCTTAGACAAAAGGAGCGGTTGACCCTATTGGACCCGCTCTCCAAGACTTCGGCTCCGCTGCCACCAAGAGCAGCCCGGGCATCGATCAGCGTGCGAGCGCGACGTGACCCGAGACTAACAAGAAGACTTCCCGAGGAACCCGAGGAGAGACGCCCCATGGCCGACAAGAAATTTATCATCGACCGCAGAACTGCGCTCAAGACCGGCCTGGCCGGTGCTGCCGCCCTTGCCACGCCGAGCTTTTTCATCCGCGACGCCTGGGCCGACGATTTCTGCAACATCCCGAAGGGCAAGGAAGTCGTTTTCGGCTTCAACGTCCCGCAGTCCGGCGCCTATGCCGACGAAGGCATGGATGAACTCAAGGCCTATCAGCTCGCGGTGAAGCACCTCAACGGTGAGGGCGACGGCGGCATGCTGAAGACCATGAAGCCGCTGGCGCTCAAGGGTAACGGCGTGCTCGGCAAGAAGGTCACCTTCGTCTCCGGTGATACTCAGACCAAGGCCGATCAGGCGCGCGCCACCGCCAAGCGCATGATCGAAAAGGACGGCGCGATCATGATCACCGGCGGCTCGTCGTCGGCCGAAGCGGTCGCGGTGCAGTCGCTGTGCCAGGATGTCGGCGTGATCTTCATGGCCGGCCTGACCCACTCCAACGACACCACCGGCAAGGACAAGCGCGCCTACGGTTTCCGCCACTTCTTCAACGCCTACATGTCGGGCGTCGCGCTCGGCCCGGTGCTGGCCGAAGCCTATGGCAAGGACCGCGTCGCCTATCACCTGACCGCCGACTACACCTGGGGCTGGACCCAGGAAGAGTCGATGAAGGACGCCACCGAGAAGCAGGGCTGGAAGACCGTCAAGGCGGTCCGCACCCCGCTCGGCGCCGCCGACTTCTCGCAATACATCACCCCGGTGCTGAACTCCGGCGCCGACGTGCTGGTGCTGAACCACTACGGCAAGGACATGATCAACTCCTTGACCCAGGCGGTTCAGTTCGGCCTGCGCGACAAGATGGCGAACGGCAAGAAGTTCGAGATCGTCGTGCCGCTGTTCTCCGAGCTGATGGCGCAGGGCGCCGGCGATGCGATCAAGGGCATCTACGGCACCGCCAACTGGGACTGGAAGCTCGAAGACGCCGCCACCAGCGCGTTCACCAAGTCGTTCGGTGCTGCTTATGGCACCCCGCCGTCGCAGGCCGCGCAGACCTGCTACGTCCAGGCGATCCTGTATGCCGACGCCGTCGAGCGTGCCGGCACCTTCAATCCGTCGAAGGTGATCGCGGCACTCGAAGGCTTCGAGTTCGACGGCCTCGGTAACGGCAAGACGCTGTACCGCGCCGCTGACCATCAGTGCTTCAAGGACGTGCTGGTGGTGCAGGGCAAGGAAAAGCCGAAGGACAAGTTCGACCTGCTCGAAGTCAAGAAGATCGTGCCGGCGTCGCAGGTCACCTACGACCCGAGCATCTTCGGCGGCGAACTCGGCTCCAAGGACGCCAAGGCGTGCGGCTGATCTGATCCGGCCGGGCTGCGAGCTGCGGCCCGGCGAGCAGAATCGTGACCGGTCGGCTGAGCCCTGCGGCGCAGCCGACCGCCACGTGTCTCTTGAGCAGCAATAAAGCGCGTACCGCCTCTGACCGATGGTCGGGCGACAGGCACTGCAAAGTTTGTATTGGCCCGCCGGCCGGGGTCGGTCGCCGGGGAATTGCGATGGACGCGCGCCTTGGTGCCGCGGACACAGGGGGAGATTGACCACGCATGGACGCGATCGTTCTGCAGATCCTGAACGGCCTCGACAAAGGAGGGGCCTATGCGCTGATCGCGCTCGGGCTGACCTTGGCCTTCGGCACGCTCGGCGTGGTGAATTTTGCCCACGGCGCGCTGTTCATGCTCGGCGCGTTCTGCGCCGTGGTGTTCAACAAGCTGCTGACGCTGGAAATCGTCAAGATTGATCCGACGCGGACGACGCCCTGGGGCTCGCCGCTGGAGGTCAAGACGCCCTACGTTCAGTCGATGCTCGGCGACTGGGGTAAGGTACTGATCGATTACTCGGTGCCGGTGTCGATCCTGCTCGCGATCCCGGTGATGCTGCTGATCGGCATCCTGATCGAGCGGGGACTGATCCGGTTCTTCTACAAGCGCCCGCATGCCGACCAGATCCTGGTCACCTTCGGCCTCGCCATCGTGCTGCAGGAGATCGTCAAGCACTTCTTCGGCGCCAATCCGATCGCACAATCGGCCCCCGCATTGTTCTCCGGTTCGCTGCAGATCACCGAGGCGATCGTCTATCCGTACTGGCGCATCGTCTATCTGTGCTTCTCGCTGGTGGTGATCGGCGCGGTGTTCGCGTTCCTGCAGCTCACCACCTTCGGCATGGTGGTGCGCGCCGGCATGCAGGACCGTGAGACCGTCGGGCTGCTCGGCATCAATATCGAGCGGCGCTTTACCATCGTGTTCGGCCTCGCGGCGATCGTCGCCGGCCTCGCCGGCGTGATGTACACGCCGATCGTGCCGCCCGATTATCACATGGGTATGGACTTTCTGGTGCTGTCGTTCGTCGTCGTCGTGGTGGGCGGCATGGGCTCGCTGCCGGGTGCGGTGCTGGCCGGCTTCCTGCTCGGCATCCTGCAGTCGTTCGCCTCGATGAACGAGATCAAGGGCCTGCTGCCGGGCATCGACCAGATCATCATCTATCTGGTCGCCGTGGTGGTGTTGTTGGTGCGTCCGCGCGGATTGCTGGGACGCAAGGGCGTGATGGAGAGCTGATCCGATGAAGCACACCTCCAAACTCGCCGACATCGCGCTGCTGATCGGCTTTGCCATCGTGGTGGCGCTGGGACCGATCATTTTCACCCCGATCGGCGCCGGCTATCCGGACCTGCTGCAGAAGTTCGCGATCTACGGCATCTTCGCGATCGGCTTCAACATCCTGTTCGGTCTCACCGGCTACCTGTCGTTCGGCCACGCCGCGTTCCTCGGCGTCGGCTCCTACGCCGCGGTGTGGTCGTTCAAGCTGCTGTCGATGGATCTGTTGCCTGCGGTGGCGATGTCGGTGGTGCTGGCCGGCGTGTTGGCGCTGGCGATCGGCTTCGTCAGCTTGCGCCGCTCCGGCATCTACTTCTCGATCCTGACGCTGGCGTTCGCGCAGATGTGCTACAATATGGCATATTCGGTGCTGACGCCGATCACCAACGGCGAAACCGGCTTGCGCGTCCTGCGCCAGGACCCGCGCTATCTCGACGCCGCGATCGGCTACGTCTCGCCGACGCCGTCGCTGTTCGGCATGCAGATCACCGGCTGGACCGGGTTCTACATCTGCGGCGCGGTGCTGGTGGCGGCGTTCGGCCTGTCGATCGCGATCTTCCGCTCGCCGTTCGGCATGACGCTGCGCGCCATCAAGTCGAACCAGAACCGGATGGGCTACACCGGCTATTCGACCCGGCCGTATCTGCTATCCGCCTTCGTGATCTCCGGCATGTTCGCCGGTCTCGCCGGCGCGCTGCTCGCCGCGACCGATCCGCTCGCGGGCGCCGAGCGGATGCAGTGGACCGCATCGGGCGAGGTGGTGCTGATGACCATCCTGGGCGGTGCCGGCACGCTGCTCGGCCCGGTGCTCGGCACCGGCATCATCAAGTACTTCGAGAACATCTTTTCTGCCTACAACGAGGCCCAGCTCAAGGCGATGTTCACCTTCGTGCCCGACGGGCTGCGCGAGCCGGTGGTCAAGACGCTGAGCCTGTTCGTCGGCGAGGGCTGGCAGCTCACCCTCGGTCTGCTGTTCATGGCAGTCGTGATCTTCCTGCCGGGCGGCGTGATGGAAGGCATCAACCGGCTGATCGGCCTGAAGCACACCCCGAAGGTCAAGTCGCTCGGCGACTCGCCGCAGCGTGACGGTCTCGGCGAAATGGTGATCGAGGAGATGCCGTCGCACGACCGCACCGCCGAGATCGAGAAGAACGCCGCCGAGCAAAAAGCGAGAGCCACCGCGCCATGAACGTGAACAGCGACATCGTTCTGCATATCGATCACGTCCACAAGACGTTCGCGGGTCTGCACGCGCTGGCGGATGTGCATCTCGACATCCGTGAGGGCGAGACCCACGCCATCATCGGCCCCAACGGCGCCGGCAAATCGACGCTGCTCAACGTCTGCGTCGGCGTGCTGCCGCCGACGCAGGGGAAGGTGATGTTCCACGGCACCCAGCTCACCGGGCTGAAGCCGTATGAGATCAATCAGCTCGGCGTGGCGCGGGTGTTTCAGACGCCGGAGATCTTCGGCGATCTGACCGTGCTGGAAAACGTCATGATGGCGATGCTGTCGCATCAGGACGGCGCCTTCCGGCTCAAGCTGGTGTCGCGGTTCGACGAGCAGGGCGAGATCGGCCAGCGCGCCGTGCAGGCGCTGCGCGAGCGCGGCCTCGGCGGGCATCTGTATCACCTCGCCGGGGCGCTTTCGCGCGGCGACAAGCGCCGGCTCGAGCTGGTGATGGGCCTGGTGCAGAAGCCGAAGCTGCTGCTGCTCGACGAGCCGACCGCAGGCATGGCGCGCGCCGACACCAACGCCACCATCGAGATCCTGCGGCAGATCAAGCAGTCGGGCATGACCATCGTGATCATCGAGCACGACATGCACGTCGTGTTTTCGCTCGCCGACCGCATCACCGTGCTGGCCGGCGGCCGCGTCATCGCGCAGGGCGTGCCCGACGAGATCAAGGGCAACCCGAAAGTGATCGAAGCCTATCTCGGCGAGGAACAAGTATGACGACGATGACCGCCGAACGACCGCACGCCACCCATGCGGGCGAAACGCCGTATTTCTGCTGCCGCAACCTCAACGCCTATTACGGCGACAGCTACATCGTGCAGAACGTCTCGTTCTCGCTGAACAAGGGCGAGATCCTGGCGCTGCTCGGCCGCAACGGGGCCGGCAAGACCTCGACGCTGCGCTCGATCGCACGCGCCTCGACGCCCGAGCTTGTCTCGGGCGAAGTGATCCTCGACGGCGTCAAGCTGCACGGCAAGCCGAACTATGTCGCCGCCCAGGCCGGCATCCAGCTGGTGCAGGAGGATCGCCGCATCATCCCGGGGATGACGGTGGAGCAGAACCTGCAGCTCGCGGTGATCTCCGGCAGCGTCGGCTGGTCGTTCGAGCGGATCTACGAGCTGTTCCCGCGGCTCGCCGAGCGGCGCAAGCAGGAAGGTGTGACGATGTCGGGCGGCGAGCAGCAGATGCTGGCCATCGCCCGCGCGCTGGCTCGCGATCTCAAGCTGCTGCTGCTCGACGAACCCTACGAAGGCCTGGCGCCGGTGGTCCGCCACGACATCGCCAAGGCGCTGAAGGAAGTACGTGCCGCGGGCATCACCACCATCATCGTCGAGCAGAATGCGGTGGCGGCGCTGGAACTGTCCGACCGCGCCGTGATCCTCGACACCGGCGAAGTGGTGTTCGACGGCACCGCCAAGCACGTCCTCGACAGCGAAGAGCTGCGCCATCGCTATCTGGCGATCTGAGACGTCCGCGCACGTGCGCGCAGCAAGGACGGGCGGTGCTGCGCACCGTCCGTGCCCGCCGAACACGGCGGCGTGACCGGCCACAAACAGTGTTGACTCGATCGCAGGTGCGGGCGTAGGGCTCCGGCCGGGTCGAGCATTTGCGCGCGATCCTTCCTTCTCATCCAACGAAGAGCACATGGGCCCTAGCAGCTTTGGCCGCCTTCCCCCCGCGATAGGCCGGGCGAACGCGACCGCAACACATCGGACCGCAACCGTGTCGGGCCGCGTGAGCAAGGTGCGCTGCTAGCCGCCTGATCTCACCGTCCCGCCGCGTTGCGGCCGTGGAGGTGAGTGATGTCGATCAACTTCAAAACCGCATGGTGGCCGGCCTTGACCGGCCGCGCCGCGCGCCCCGCCGAGAGCCGCCGCGCCCACGCCAACGACAATGTCCGCAGCACGCCGCGCAGGGCGCAGCGTCCCGCGCTCGCACTGCATTGGCATGTCGGCTCGGCCGGCACGCTGGTGGCCGGATGGACCGTGGTGCCGTCCGGCGACGCGGCGGGCGCCGAAGGCGGTGACACCGGCGACCGCGTGTACCAGCCGCCCTCGCGCGCGGCGTAAATCCGAGCGCCCGGCGGGTTGCCGGGCAGGAGCGTTCCCGATGGACCATCAACCCAGATTGCCCGCTGCCGCCTTCGTGCGTGCGGCGGGCCTGCCAGTCCCGAAATCAGCACCAGACGTGGCCGCGCCGCATCGGCGCCGGGCGGGCGAGGGCGCTTAGCGCCGCTCTCCGCGTCCGGCCTCTGCGCGCAAGCCGGATCAGGAGAGACAAATGACCAAGCACATCCCCTTGCAGGCGACGTCGGTCTGCGCCGCCGTTCCACCGAGCGCGGTGCTCGACAGCGCCCATCTCGGCGAGATCCGTGGCGCGCTCGGCACTATCGCGGCCGATGACCGCGCGCCGCGGCGCACGCTCAAAGCCCGGCTGCAAACGCTGCTGGCAATCGCCGGTCCCGGCCTGATCGTGATGGTCGGCGACAACGATGCCGGCGCATTCGGCACCTACACCCAGGCCGGCCAGAACTACGGCACCACGCTGCTGTGGACGCTGCTGCTGCTGATCCCGGTGCTGTACGTCAACCAGGAGATGGTGGTGCGGCTCGGCGCCGTCACCGGCGTCGGCCACGCGCGGCTGATCTTCGCGCGGTTCGGCAAGTTCTGGGGCGCGTTCAGCGTCGCCGACCTGTTCTTGCTCAACGCGCTGACGCTGGTTACCGAGTTCATCGGCATCAGCCTGGCGCTGCAATATCTCGGCCTGTCGCAGTTCTGGGGCGTGATCGCGGCCGCGGTGATCATCACCTTCGCGGTCTCGACCGGCGATTTCCGCCGTTTCGAGCGGTTCGCGCTGGTGCTGGTCGCCGGCAGCCTGCTGCTGATTCCGGTTGCCGTGATGGTGCATCCGCCGCTGCCGCAGCTGGCGCATGATTTCTTCGTGCCGAAGATGCCGGCCGGCGCGCCGCTCGGCGAGGTGATGCTGCTGATCATCGCCATCGTCGGCACCACGATCGCACCGTGGCAGCTGTTTTTTCAGCAGAGCTATTTGATCGATAAGCGTATCACCCCGCGCTTCATCCGCTACGAGCGCTGGGATCTCTGCGTCGGCATCGGCCTGGTGATCATCGGCGCGGTGGCGATGATCGGCTTCTCGGCCGCGGCCTTCGCCGGCCGGCCGGAGTTTGGCGCCTATACCGATGCGCTCGGCACCGCGCACGGCCTGGAGCAGGCCGCCGGGCGGTTGCCGGCGATACTGTTCGCGCTGGCGTTGCTCGACGCCAGCATCATCGGTGCGGCGGCCGTTTCGCTGTCGACCGCTTACGCGATCGGCGATGTGTTCGCGGTGGCGCATTCGCTGCATCGCAAGCCGCGCGAGGCGAAGGGGTTCTACGCGGTCTATGCCGGGTTGATCGCGTTCGCGGCGGCTCTGGTGGTGACGCCGGGGATGCCGCTCGGCTTGCTCACCAATGCGGTGCAGACGCTGGCCGGCGTGCTGCTGCCGAGCGCGACGGTGTTTCTGCTGCTGTTGTGCAACGACAAGGCCGTGCTCGGGCCATGGGCCAACGGCCGTGCCGGCAACCTGTTCACCGGGGCGATCGTCGCGGTGCTGGTGCTGCTGTCGGTCATCCTCACCGTGTCGGTGCTGTTTCCCGGCGTCGGCGAGGGGATGATCCTCGGCATCCTGGGCGGCGGCGTGGTCGGCGCGCTGCTGTTGTCCGGCGCCGTGGCGTTGATCGCGCGCCGCGCGCGGGGTGTCCGCGCCGAGCCTGTGGCGGCGTCCGCTGTTGCGCCGGAAGAGTGGCGGATGCCGCCGCTGGCGACGCTGCCGCCCGCGCGCCTCAGCGCTGTCAGCCGCACTTGGTTGCTGGTATTGCGCGGCTATCTGGTGCTGGCTGCCGGGCTGGTGTTGTACCGCATCGTCGAGTTGATCGCGCGGTGAGGTGAGGTCGTCGGCGGTCGCTGCGCAGGCTCAGCGCCGCCGCGACACCGCGGCCTCGCTGGTGCCGATGGTGCCCGTCTTCAGTGCCAGCGACGCCACCGCGACGACGCGGTCGATCACTCCGTCGACGTCGTCGAGATCGCAAGTGCCTTCCGACAGCCGCAGCAGGCGCTCGCTGTCGCGCACGGTTTGCTGCGCCATCGCCAGGGCGAAGTGCAAGCCCCAATAAATCTCGGCGTCCGGCTTGCCGGGCAGAGAGCGCCGCATCGCCGCTGCGAATTTGCGCAAGTGGTCGATCTCGCGGTTCTTGATCTTGCGGATCGGCGGGATGGTTTCGATCGCGGCGCGGATCATGAAGCGTGCGGCATCCGAGCGCTCGCTGTCCTGGCCGAGGCAGCCGCGCAATGTCGGGCCGATCAGCGCCCGCAACACCGCCTCGATCGGCGCGCGACCGCCGCCGGCCGTTTCCGCGGCCTTGAGCTCGTTGAACCGCTCGCGGTTGGTGGCGATCGAGCGCGTCACGAACAGTTCGGCGATCAGCTCGTCCTTCGAGCCGAAGTGATAGTTCACCGCGGCGAGGTTGACGCCGGCTGCGGCGACGATGTCGCGCAAGGTGACGTCGCCGAAGCCGCGCTCGGCATACAGCCGTTCGGCGGCGGTCAGGATCGCACTGCGTGTGGTGTCGGTGGACATGCCGCTCCGCGGGAAATCATCGTTCTTGCAATTCAAACAGCTGTATGAAACTATCGTTTCACAGCCGGAAGTCAATGCGCCGTAGGCGCTGAGGCGCCGGCAGCTTCGTTTTCGCGGTTCGTGGTCGCCCGGCTCTCGGGGGATGCGGGGCGGAAATCCGACTTGCGGGCGCGATGCGGCAGGACGACAGTGCCGCCACCCCGTCGGTCACAACAGTCTGGGAAAACAGTGAGGATCGCCTGATGGATTTCACGATGTCCGATCGCCAGCGTGAATGGCTGGACCGCGTCACCAAGTTCATGAACGACCACGTCCGCCCCGCGGTGCCGATCTACAAGCAGCAGGACGCCGAGGGCGAGCGCTGGAAGGTGATCCCGGTTCTCGAGGAACTGAAGGCCAAGGCGAAGGCCGAAGGTTTGTGGAATCTGTTCCTGCCGCCGTCGTCGCACGACGATGACGAATTCCATGGCGCGGGTCTGTCCAACCTCGAATACGCGCTGCTGTCCGAGCAGATGGGCCACATCTCCTGGGCCTCTGAAGTGTTCAACTGCTCGGCGCCCGACACCGGCAACATGGAAGTGCTGTTCCGCTACGGCACCAAGGAGCAGAAGCAGAAGTGGCTGCGGCCGCTGATGGCCGGCGAAATTCGTTCGGCGTTCCTGATGACCGAACCGGCGGTGGCGTCGTCGGACGCGACCAACATCGAGACTCGGATCGAGAAGGACGGCGATCACTACGTCATCAACGGCCGCAAGTGGTGGTCGTCGGGGGTCGGCGATCCGCGCTGCAAGATCGCGATCGTGATGGGCAAGACCGATCCGAACGCTGCGCGTCATCAGCAGCAGTCGCAGATTCTGGTGCCGCTCGACGCCCCCGGCATCACCATCGAGAAGATGCTGCCGGTATTCGGCTTCGACGATGCGCCGCACGGTCACGGCATGGTCAAGCTGGAGAACGTCCGCGTTCCGGCGTCGAACCTCCTGCTCGGCGAAGGCCGCGGCTTCGAGATCGCGCAGGGCCGTCTCGGCCCGGGCCGCATCCATCACTGCATGCGCACCATCGGCAAGGCCGAAGAGGCGCTTGAGAAGATGGTCAAGCGGCTGCAGTCGCGCGTCGCGTTCGGCAAGCGGATCATCGAATTCTCGGTGTGGGAGCAGCGGAT
The DNA here is from genome assembly GCF_047501505.1 of Rhodopseudomonas sp. G2_2311. Taxonomy (NCBI): domain Bacteria; kingdom Pseudomonadati; phylum Pseudomonadota; class Alphaproteobacteria; order Hyphomicrobiales; family Nitrobacteraceae; genus Rhodopseudomonas; species Rhodopseudomonas sp. G2_2311. Next base: position 6,408 of record NZ_JAZDRK010000035.1, on the reverse strand, counting down.
CGCCGAAGCCCGCATCGACATCGAGATGACTCGCCTGCTGTGCCTCAAGGCCGCCGACATGATGGACAAGGTCGGCAACAAGACCGCGCAGCTCGAGATCGCGATGATCAAGGTGGCGGCGCCGCGGATGGCGCAGCGCATCATCGACGAAGCGATCCAGGCGTTCGGCGGCGCCGGCGTGTCGGACGACGCGGGTCTTGCCAAGGATTACGCCAACATCCGCACGCTGCGGCTCGCGGACGGCCCGGACGAGGTGCACAACCGCGCCATCGCCCGGCTGGAGATGAAGAAGTACGCCAACGCAGCGCACTGACGCGCAAAGGCCGCACAAAAACGTCATCGCCGGACTTGATCCGGCGATGCATCTCTTGGAAAGATGGATACCCGGGTCAAGCCCGGGTATGACTATTTTGGGATTGTCGGAACGCGCGGCGCGTAACGCGCGAACAAGAACAAGGAGCGTCACTTGGTCGGGAAGCGAAACGACGACGATTACACCGGCACCAAGCCGGTCGAGGAGCGGCATCGGGTCGACGAGGCCCGCCTCGCCGAATGGATGCAGGCGAATGTCGAGGGCTATCAGGGCCCGCTCGAGGTTCAGCAGTTCAGGGGCGGGCAGTCCAACCCGACCTACAAGCTCGTCACCCCGAACCGTTCCTACGTGATGCGGCGCAAGCCGTTCGGCAAGCTGCTGCCGTCGGCGCACGCGGTCGACCGCGAATTCCGCGTCATCGCCGCGCTCGGCAAACAGGGCTTCCCGGTCGCCAAGGCCTATGCGCTGTGCACCGACGATTCCGTGATCGGCGTGTCGTTCTACATCATGTCGATGGAAGAAGGCCGGGTGTTCTGGGATCCGACCCTGCCGACCCAGACGCCGGAGTCGCGCTGGGCGATTTTCAAGGCCAAGATCGAGACGCTGGCGCAGCTCCACAGCTACGATCCGGAGAAGATCGGTCTCGGCGACTTCGGCAAGCCGGGCAATTACTTCGCCCGCCAAGTCGACCGCTGGAGCAAGCAGTACAAGGCGTCGGTGGCCGAGCCCATCCCGGAGATGGAGCGGCTGATGGAATGGCTGCCGAACACGCTGCCGGTGCAGGAGCGGGTGTCGGTGGTGCACGGCGACTACCGGCTCGACAACATGATCTTCCACGCCACCGAGCCGCGCGTGCTGGCGGTGCTGGATTGGGAGCTGTCGACGCTCGGCGATCCGATGGCCGACTTCACCTATCTGTTGATGCAGTGGGCGATGCCGGGGCTCGCCGAAGCCGATCTCAAGGCGCTGAATCTGCCGACGCTGGAGCAGGCCGCCGACATCTATTGCAAGGCCGCGGGCATCGCCGGCGTCCCGAACCTCAATTGGTATCTGGCCTATAACACATTCCGCCTCGCCGGCATTCTGGCGGGCATCGCCGGCCGCGTCCGCGACGGCACCGCCGCCTCCGACAAGGCCAAGGAATCCGCCTCCCGCACCGTGCCGATGGCGGAGCTGGCGTGGGAATACGCCCAGAAGGCCGGCGCGAAGTAAGCGGCGAGATTTCTATTCCAAAAAATGAAGGCGCGGTCCGAAACGGCCGCGCCTTTTTTTCTATCCGGTCATTCCGGGGCGCCGCGCAGCGGCGAACCCGGAATCCCGAGATTGGTACGATGGGATTCCGGGTTCGCGCGTTTCACGCGCGCCCCGGAATGACGAAAAGTCATCATCGCCCGCTCGTCCGGGCGACCCAGTATCCCAGTGCGTCATTGTTATCACGAACGCCTTGGAATACTGGATCCCCGCATGCGCGGGGATGACGGTCGTGTGTGGAGCGGTCTGCGCCGCTCATCATCCCGTCTCAGATCGGCTTGCCCGCATAAGGCATCGAGGCGGTCAGGCCGCCGTCGACCGGGAAGGCCTGGCCGTTGACGTAGGACGCTTCGTCGCTGAGCAGGAAGAGGCCCATGGTGGCGAGTTCGTGCGGCTGGCCGGCGCGCTTCAGCGGATTGAGCTGGCCGATCTTGTGATCGGTGCCGCGGGCGCGGGCGCCGTCGAATACCGGCTTGGTCATGCCGGTCTCGATCAGGCCGGGGCACACCGCGTTGATGCGCACGCCGGTGCCGGACAGCGAGTAGGCGGTGGTCTGCACCAGGCTGATGACGCCGGCCTTCGATGCCGCGTAAGGGTGTCCCGAGGCGCCGCTCTTCAGGCCCGCGACCGAGGCGGTGCACACGATCGCGCCGTGTCCCTGTTTGATCAGATGCGGCATGGTGTGCTTGATCGCCAGGAACGGACCGATCAGGTTGACGCGCAGGATCTCCTGCCAGTGCTCCGGCGTCTGTTCTGGCAGCGGCACCAGGCCGCCGCTGATACCCGCATTGGCCCAGATGCCGTCGAGCTTGCCGTAAGCGGCGATCGCCTTGGCGACGACCCCCTTCACGTCGTCCTCGGAGCCTGCATCGGCCATCACCGCTTCAGCGGTGCCGCCCGCCTTGCGCACCTGCTCGACGGTCTCCTGCACGCCTTCGGTGCGATCGACCGCGATCAGTTGCGCGCCTTCCTTGGTGAACAGCAGCGATGCCGCGCGGCCGATGCCGCTACCGGCGCCGGTGATGATGATGGATTTGCCTTCGAGGCGGCCCATGCGTTGCTCCCTGCTGATCGCTTCGGCGTTTGCCGTTTGACGGAATTGGAACGACGATCGTTCGATCGACATCGCGCGTTCGCCACACAAGTGACTTGAGGCGATGCGAGGTCTGACGTACAGCGACTTGTGACCGGATTGAAAGGATTTTCTCGCATGACGAACGTGCCGCCGTCTTCCAACGACAAACCGTTCGTCGCCCAACATTCGGTGCCGATCGGCGTCACCGCGACGCGGTGGTGGTGGGTGCGGCATGCGCCGGTGCGCAGCGACGGCGGCAACATCTACGGCCAGATCGACATCGACTGCGATTGCAGCGATCGCGTGGTGTTCGATGCGGTCAGCCGGGTGCTGCCGCAGAACGCGGTGTGGTACGCAAGCAAGCTGAAGCGCACCCACATGACCGCGGAAGCGATCTTCGCCGCCGGTTTCCCGCGCCCCGACACCATCACGCAGGACGCCGATCTCAACGAGCAGCATCTCGGTGATTGGCAGGGTACCAACCGCGCCGCGTTCTTCGCCAAGCTGCCGGTCAATCTCGACACCTTCTGGTTTGCGCCGATCGACGAGCGCGCGCCCAACGGCGAGAGCTTTATGGACCTGTACGAGCGTACCAAGCGTGCGATCGCGCGGATCACCGCCGCGCATCCGGGCGAAGACATCGTCGCGGTCGCGCATGGCGGTACCATCAAGGCCGCGATCGGCGTCGCACTGCGCGATCAGCCGGAGCGGGGGCTGGCCTTCACCATCGACAATTGCTCGATCACCCGCCTTGATCACATGGCCTCGAACGGCCACGAGGGCTGGCGGATTCCGATGGTCAATCAGCAGCCGTGGATCGCCGATCCGTCGCACGCCGCGATGCATCAGCCCGCGGGCCCGGAATTGGCGACGCCGAGCAAGCTGGCGTAGGCACCATTGTCGAACCCAAGCCATCCGTCATTGCGAGGAGCGAAGCGACGAAGCAATCCAGCGTAGTGCACGGACCTGGATTGCTTCGCGGAGCCGGTGCTCGGACGGCGCGAAGCGCCGATCCGTGTGCTCGCAATGACGGATAAGTCATCTACTCACAACAATCACAACGGGAGAGAAACATGAACTTGTTCGACCTGAGCGGAAAAGTCGCCGTCATCACCGGCTCGTCGCGCGGCATTGGCAAGGCGATCGCCGAGCGGATGGCGGAGCACGGCGCCAAGGTAGTGATCTCGTCGCGCAAGCAGGATGCTTGTGACGCGGTCGCCAAGTCGATCAACGACACCTATGGCGCCGGGACTGCGTTGGCGCTCGCCGCCAACATCTCCAGCAAGGATGACCTGAAGCGCCTGGCGCAGGAAGCGACGCAAAAATTCGGCAAGATCGACGCGCTGGTTTGCAACGCCGCGTCGAACCCGTATTACGGCCCACAGGCCGGCATCAACGACGATCAGTTCCGCAAGATCCTCGACAACAACATCGTCGCCAACCACTGGCTGATCAGCGAAGTCGTGCCGCAGATGATCGAGCGCAAGGACGGTTCGATCACCATCGTGTCCTCGATCGGCGGCCTGAAGGGCTCGACCGTGATCGGCGCTTACTGCATCTCGAAGGCCGCCGACATGCAGCTCGCCCGCAACCTTGCTTGCGAGTACGGCGTGCACAACATTCGCGTCAATTGCATCGCGCCCGGCCTGATCAAGACCGACTTCGCCCGCGCGCTGTGGGAGAACCCGGAGACGCTGAAGCACTCCACCGCGCGCTCGCCGCTGCAGCGGATCGGCGAGCCCGACGAAATCGCCGGCGCTGCCGTGTTCCTCGCCTCCAAGGCCGGCAGCTTCACCACCGGCCAGACCCTCGTGATCGACGGTGGCGCGACGATCAGTTGAGGCGCTCCTCTTCGCCACACACTCTGTCATTCCGGGATGCGTGCCGCAGGCGCGCAGACCCGGAATCCCGATGTCGTGGGGCGAGAGGGACGTCGCAGAACGCGTCGAGATTCCGGGTTCGCGAGCTTCGCTCGCGCCCCGGAATGACGCGCGGAAAGGAGTGGTGACTACTCCACCGCCGCGTATACCAGATCCCGCACCAGGGTGCGGAAGTATTCGCGCTGGCCCGGGCCTTGGGACATGAACACCGCGAACAGCTGTTCGGCGGGATCGATCCAGAAGAACGTACCGGCGATGCCGCTCCAGTAGAACTGACCGACCGAGCCGGGGAAGGGCGAGATGCCCGGCTGGGTGCGGACCGCGAAGCCGAGGCCGAAGCCGTTGCCGGGCGGCAGGATGTAGTTGTCCGGCGGGATGTGCGGCTCAAGGTGATTGCTGGCCATCAGCTCCAGCGTCTTGCGGCCGATGATCCGCGTCCCATCCAGCGTGCCGCCGCCGAGCAGCATCTGGCAGAACCGCGCGTAGTCCATCGTAGTCGAGACCAGGCCGCCACCACCGGATTCCATCACCGGCTTTTCCAGCATGTTGAACAGCGCCACCGGATCGCCGGTCCACGGATCGGTCGGGAACGCTTCGGCAAGCCGGCCCTTGTTGTCGGCCGCGGTGTGGAAGCCGGTCTCGCTCATCTGCAGCGGCGCCAGGATGCGTTCGGTGAGGAACGCGCCAAGTGTCTTGCCCGCGACTACTTCGATCACCCGGCCGAGGATGTCGGTCGACCGGCTGTAATTCCACGCCGCGCCGGGCTGACACACCAGCGGCATCGAGGCGACCAGGGTGGCGTGCTCTTCGTTGGTGATCTTGCGGCTGCGGATCCGCGAGGCGCGGTACATCTTGTGGATCGGACCATCGCCGGTGTGGTCGTAGGTGATGCCCGAGGTATGGCGCAGCAGATCCTGGATGGTGATCGGGCGTTGCTGCGGCATCAGTTCGAGTTCGCCGCCGCGCACGATGCCGACGTTGGTATTCTCAAATTCGGGAATGAACTTCGAGAGTGGATCGTCGAGCAGCATCTGGCCGTCTTCGACCAGTTGCATGATGCCGACCGAGACGATCGGCTTGGTCATCGAGAAGATGCGGAAGATGCTGTCGCGGCGCATCGGCGCGTCGGAGCCGGGCGCCTGCCGGCCCAGCGCCTCGAACCAGCCGATCTTGCCCTTGCGCGACACCAGAACGGTGACGCCGGGGATGGTGCCCTTGTCGATCTCGCGCTTGAAGGCGTCCGACATCACCTGCAGCCGGCGCGGCGACAGCCCCAGGGTTTCTGGCTTGGCCTCCGGCAAAGCCGGGGTCTGCGGGGGGAGGGCGGAGGTTGCGGCGGCTGTCGCGGTCATGGCGTTTCCCGATTGCTGTTTTTGTTGTGGTCCGGCGCCGGTGTTCACACGGGTGTCATCCGGGCCTGCGGGGGCGTTCCGCGCCAGATTGACCCATAAAATCCGGCTTGAACAGGGTGCTTTTCCGCAGTAACCAGCCGCGGTTTCGCCGCCTTCCAGGTTGGCGCCGACAAGGATGGAGAACGATGGCCAAAGCAAAGTTTGAACGTACGAAGCCGCATTGCAACATCGGGACGATCGGTCACGTCGACCATGGCAAGACGTCGCTGACGGCGGCGATCACCAAGGTTCTGGCGGAGACGGGCGGTGCGACGTTCACGGCCTATGACCAGATCGACAAGGCGCCTGAAGAGAAGGCGCGCGGCATCACGATTTCGACCGCGCACGTCGAGTACGAGACGCAGAACCGACACTACGCGCACGTCGACTGCCCCGGCCACGCCGACTACGTGAAGAACATGATCACCGGTGCGGCGCAGATGGACGGCGCGATCCTGGTGGTGTCGGCGGCCGACGGCCCGATGCCGCAGACCCGCG
>NZ_JAZDRK010000034.1:0-34549 GCF_047501505.1 Rhodopseudomonas sp. G2_2311 | reverse complement strand
GTTCAAGGCCGAAGCCTACATCCTGACCAAGGAAGAGGGCGGCCGCCACACCCCGTTCTTCACCAACTACCGTCCGCAGTTCTACTTCCGCACCACCGACGTGACCGGTGTGGTGCACCTGCCGGAAAGCACCGAGATGGTGATGCCGGGCGACAACATCGCGATGGAAGTGCACCTGATCGTGCCGATCGCGATGGAAGAAAAGCTGCGCTTCGCTATCCGCGAAGGCGGCCGCACGGTTGGAGCAGGCGTCGTCGCCGCGATCATCGAGTAACAACTCGAGCGACGTGATGAGCTTGGGGAAGCCGCGCATACGCTTTGCCGTATGCGCGGCTTTTCTTTTAGCTTTCGCTGGGCCGGTGGCAGGCGAGGCGGCTTGTCCGGACCGGCCGCCGTGCAAAGGTTGCGGTTGCAGGGGCGGTCCCGGCTATCGCACGCCGGATGGTCACTGCGTCGGTTTCCGCGAACTCGACCGGGTGTGCGGGACCCCGCCGAGCCGCTGCGTGTTCGAGAATGCGCCGGGCACCGGCGCCAACCGGGAATGCGCGCTGGCGCGCCCGGCGCGGCCCGGATCGAAGCCGGCCGCAGAGCCAGCCCCCAACGCGGCAGTGGAATAGACCAAAGCCTAACCGCGCATCCCACTTGCCAGCAGGGGGGTGCCTATGCTTCAACCGGCGCGTTCGGCGGCGACGCCGGCCCTAGGAGTGTAGCTCAATTGGTAGAGCACCGGTCTCCAAAACCGGGGGTTGGGAGTTCGAGCCTCTCCACTCCTGCCAGGCGCGCTCCGTAAATCTGACAGCTGGTTGAAACTGAACGGCTTTTCTGTCTGCGGTGGGTTGCCGCGACGGTCCCGTGCGCGGCTCTGTCCACCGCCGCGCAGCTTGACGTTTTGCCGAACTCGCCATACAAGGCCTCACTCGCTGCCGGCCCGCTTCGACGGATTTCCGGCGCGGCTTTGATTTCCCGAAAATTGGGCCCGTTGTCGGCTCATCCCCGGCGAGGTTCGCCAGGGTTGGGTTCACCGGGGCTGTTCGGATTTCTGAAACACCCACATTCGACTGATCTGGATCACACGATGGCCTTCAGCCCGTTCAAATTCCTGCAGGAAGTGCGGAGCGAGACCGCCAAGGTGACCTGGCCGACCCGCCGCGAGACCTCGATCACCACGATCATGGTGTTCGTGATGGTGGCGCTGGCTTCGATCTTCTTTTTTGCCGCCGACCAGGTGATCAGCGTTCTGATCCGCCTGTTGCTCGGCGTTTGACGGCAGGCCCCTTACCATGAGCATGCGCTGGTATATCGTCCACGCCTATTCGAACTTCGAAAAGAAGGTCGCCGAATCGATCAAGGAGCAGGCCAAGCAACGCGGCCTGGAAGATCTGTTCGAGCAGGTGCTGGTGCCGACCGAGAAGGTCACCGAGGTGCGCCGCGGCCGCAAGGTCGACGCCGAGCGCAAGTTCTTCCCGGGCTACGTGCTGGTGAAGATGAACCTCACCGACGAAGCCTTCCACCTGATCAAGAACACCCCGAAGGTCACCGGCTTCCTCGGCGCCGAGAACAAGCCGATGCCGATCTCGGAGTCCGAGGCGATGCGCATCCTGCACCAGGTGCAGGAAGGTGTGGAGCGCCCGAAGGCGTCGGTGTCGTTCGAGATCGGCGAGAACGTTCGCGTCGCCGACGGTCCGTTCGCGTCGTTCTCCGGCGTGGTCGAGGAAATCGACGAGGCGCGTTCGCGCGTGAAGGTCGCGGTGTCGATCTTCGGCCGCGCGACCCCGGTCGAACTGGAATTCGGTCAGGTCGAGAAGGTCTGATCGTTCGAGGTCGTGGCAGGGCTGTTACCTTGCCACGGCGTCATTGCCGGGCTTGACCCGGCAATCCATCCTCTTCGAATGAAGCGGATGGATGCCCGGATCAAGTCCGGGCATGACGGGAGTGAGCGGGGGCTTGCGCCTTGCTCAAAAGCGACGTGGGAGGCGGGCCGGTGATCGCCAGTCATCGGAAAGCGCCCCACCACGGAACCTGAAACCGCCGGTTCGCCGGCAACAGGAGAGTTGGTATGGCAAAGAAAGTGACCGGATACCTGAAGTTGCAGGTGCCGGCCGGAGCGGCGAACCCGTCGCCTCCGATCGGTCCCGCGCTTGGTCAGCGCGGCCTCAACATCATGGAGTTCTGCAAGGCGTTCAACGCGCAGACCCAGAAGGAAGAGAAGAACACGCCGATTCCGGTGGTGATCACGATCTACGCCGATCGTTCGTTCACCTTCGAGATGAAGACCCCGCCGATGTCCTACTTCCTCAAGCAGGCGGCCAAGATCCAGTCCGGCTCCAAGGCGCCGGGCCGTGACTTCGTCGGCAAGGTGACCTCCGCGCAGGTGCGCGAGATCGCCGAGAAGAAGATGAAGGATCTCAATTGCGACACCGTCGATTCGGCCATGCGCATGGTCGAGGGCTCTGCCCGTTCGATGGGCCTGCGGGTCGAGGGGTAAGGCGAACATGGCAATCGGTAAGCGTCTGAAGAAGATCCGGGAAGGCATCGACCGCACCAAGCTGTATCCGCTCGACGAAGCGGTGAAGCTGGTCAAGGAGCGCGCCATCTCGAAGTTCGACGAGACCATCGAGGTCGCGATCAACCTCGGCGTCGATCCGCGTCACGCTGACCAGATGGTCCGCGGCGTGGTCATGCTGCCGAACGGCACCGGCCGCACCGTGCGCGTCGGCGTGTTCGCGCGTGGCGCCAAGGCGGACGAAGCCAAGGCTGCGGGCGCCGACGTCGTCGGCGCGGAAGATCTGGTGGAGCAGGTTCAGGCCGGCAACATCAACTTCGACCGCTGCATCGCCACTCCGGACATGATGCCCCTGGTCGGCCGCCTCGGTAAGGTGCTCGGCCCGCGCGGCATGATGCCGAACCCGAAGATCGGCACGGTGACCATGGACGTCGCCGGCGCGGTCAAGGGTGCCAAGGGCGGTTCGGTCGAGTTCCGCGTCGAGAAGGCCGGTATCATCCAGGCCGGTGTCGGCAAGGCCTCGTTCGACGCCGACAAGCTGGTGGAGAACATCAAGGCGCTCGCGGACGCGGTCAACAAGGCCAAGCCGACCGGCGCCAAGGGTACCTACATTCAGCGCGTCGCGGTGTCCTCGACCATGGGCCCGGGCGTGAAGGTCGAGCCGGGCACCGTCCACTAAGTCCGTTGCCCGGACGATGACGATTTGAAGAGGGCGGACGGGGTAACCCGTTCGCCCTTTTTGTTTGCTCGCAAAACAACAAAAAAAACGGGAGGGGCAGAAATGGCCGACAAGGTTCTGGTGGCGTCGCGGTTCGGGCGGTCGATGCTGGGGAGATTTGCCGAGCGGTTCGAGCTTCTGGAGACCGCCGGCAAACCGGCCGATCAGGTGTTCAGTGCCGCCGAGCTCGCCGATGTCCGGGCGCTGCTGACGATGGGCGGCCAGCCGCTCGGCCGCGAGACGTTCGACATGCTGCCGGCGCTCGGCGCGGTGGTCTGCTACGGCACCGGCTATGACGGCGTCGACCTGAAGGCTGCCGCCGAGCGCGGCATCGTGGTCGGCAACAGCCCGGCAGCGAATGCCTCCGCGGTCGCCGATCTGGCGCTGGCGCTGCTGTTGGCGCTGATGCGGCGGGTGCTGCCGGCCGACGCCTATGTGCGGGCCGGGGGCTGGTCCGGCGCCAAGCCGTCGCCGATGCTGAAGCCGCCGCGCGGACTGACCGGCGCCAAGGTCGGGGTCTATGGCATCGGCGAGATCGGCCGCAAGATTGCCGCCCGGGTCGCCGGCTTCGAGACCGAGGTCGCCTATCACAGCCGCAGCCGCCACGACGTGCCCTACACCTATATTGGCAGCCTCACCGAACTGGTGGAGTGGTGCGACGTGCTGCTGGTCGCGGTCCGCGCCGGCCCGGATACCGAGAACATCATTGATGCCGGGATGCTGAAGCGGCTCGGGCCGAGCGGTGTCGTGGTCAACATCTCGCGCGGTTCGGTGATCGATCAGCCGGCGCTGATCGCCGCTCTGGCCGATGGCACGATCGCTGGGGCCGGCCTCGACGTGTTCGCGCAGGAACCGTACGCGCCGGATGCGCTGGCCGAGTTTCCGAACGTGGTGCTGACGCCGCATATCGGCGGCCACACCCAGGAAGCCCACCGCGCGATGCAGGATTGCGTCATCGCCAATCTGGCGGCGTTCTTCGCGGGGAAGCCGCTGCCGAATCCGGTGCAGGGGTAACACTTCCGGCCTCAGGCCACGCCGACGGGTTCGGAACTGCCGCCAGATCGGCAGCCGAACCCGCAACAGGGACAAGGACATCGTTCCTTCGGTTCATCGTCTCGCTGAAGATGAGCGGGCGGGCCGGCGCCTCTTGTCGGATCGGTGAGTCGGTCGACCGGGAGGCTTGCGCGGCCCGGCTCGATCCGGCAGGATTCACCTCGTCGCTGCCGCCGCGGCCCCCTAGAGTGGGCGCCTATGCCAAAATCGTGCCGATTGGCGAAGTTTGCTCTTGGCAAGCGCATTAAGACTCGCTAAACACCCCGCTCCGGGCGTGCCGGCTGTGGCTGGCGCGCCCGTGCGCGCATTCCAATGACCTGATCGATAGGAGACTGTTCCTTCAACTCATCCACCCGGATCGCTGAAGGATACAGAACACTGTCGCTCGATCGGAATGCGGGCAGGGATCGGAAAGGTCGATGGGCCGGCTCGCCGGACTATTTGCCAGAACGATCTTGGTCCTGTCCAAGACTGCAGGCGCCGAAGCGGAAGCGTACGTTTCCTCAAAGGCTTAATCATACGGCCTGCATAGACGGGTGAAGACCGGATTTTGTGTCCCAACGCTACGGGCGTCGGGATGCGGATAGGGTTCGAACCTCGACACCCCGTTCGGGCGAAGGCGATCAGCCGGAGCCGGTTCGGGAGGGCAGGCAATTCACGATCGTCTCGCCCTACGTGTCCTTGGAGGCTTGTGCCTCGGGGTCGGGTTGGAGCGGGACGGTGGGTGCAACCCGGTGGTCCTGCTCGTAGGGACCGCCAACCGGAGAGAGCTTGCTGTGGAAAGAGCGGCAAAAAAAGAGGCGGTCGAATCGCTGAATGGTCTGTTCCAGACCACCAGCGTCGCGATCGTCGCTCACTATTCCGGCCTCACCGTTGCCCAGATGCAGAAGCTGCGCCAGCAGATGAAGCAGGCGGGCGCCTCGGTGAAGGTTTCGAAGAACCGTCTCGCCAAAATTGCTCTTGAAGGCACCGACGTCGCAGCCATCGGCTCCCTGCTGAAGGGGCCGACTGTGATCGCTACATCCAGCGATCCGGTGGCGGCGCCGAAAGTTGCCGTCGAATTCGCCAAGGCGAACGAGAAGTTCGTCATTCTCGGCGGTTCGATGGGCACAACCGTCCTGAACGTCGATGGCGTCAAGGCTCTTGCCTCGTTGCCGTCGCTCGATGAACTGCGCGCCAAGCTGGTCGGCCTCGTCCAGGCCCCGGCGACCAAGATCGCGCAGGTCACCACCGCTCCGGCTGCGAAGCTGGCCCGCGTGGTTCAGGCTTATGCCTCCAAAAGCGAAGCGGCCTGACGCTTCACTCCCAATCAACCCTGGTTCGAACTGATACCCGTAAGGAACTGATTCAATGGCTGATCTGCAGAAGATTGTTGACGACCTCTCGAGCCTCACCGTGCTCGAAGCCGCTGAGCTCGCCAAGATGCTCGAAGAGAAGTGGGGCGTCTCGGCCGCTGCGGCCGTCGCGGTTGCCGCTGCTCCGGGCGCCGGTGGCGCTGCCGCTCCGGCGGAAGAGAAGACCGACTTCACCGTTGTCCTGGCCTCGGCCGGCGACAAGAAGATCGAGGTGATCAAGGAAGTTCGCGCCATCACCGGCCTGGGCCTCAAGGAAGCCAAGGATCTGGTCGAAGGCGCTCCGAAACCGCTCAAGGAAGGCGTCAACAAGGAAGAAGCCGACAAGATCAAGGCCCAGCTCGAGAAGGCTGGCGCCAAGGTCGAGCTCAAGTAAGCCGATCGGTTTGGCCGGGCCCGGGTCTCCCCGGGTCCGGCACGATCGCGGTTCGGGCCTTCGGGTCCGGGCGGCAACGGCGAGGCGGGCTGCGGTGTGCCCGAACGAGCCGTCACAGGAATGTGTGGAAAGACGCGGGGACAACCCCTCGAATCTCCACATTGCCGTCCCATATTGGTCCGGCAGCACGAAAGCGCAGGCGCGAGGACATGGTAATGTGTCCGTGCAGCCTCTGGGAGAATCGGCAATTTCGGGCTTTTTCGGTCTGTGACGATGAGGTTTTCGACGGGCGGGTGCGGCAGCGCCCCGCGCGTCATTTTGCGTTCGGAATTAGTGCTGAGCCGACTTAGGATTTAGTTCCTGAAATCTGGCTCCTGAATTTCGGATGTTCGGTATTCAACCCGGGGGCGAGGCGGCTCGCGCTCCGGAAGGTTCGCCCCACCGGGCGACGAAACGAGAGGCCACGATGGCGCAGCAGACGTTCACCGGTCGCAAACGCGTTCGCAAGTTTTTCGGTCACATCCGGGAAGTCGCGGAGATGCCGAACCTCATCGAGGTTCAGAAGGCGTCTTACGACCAGTTCCTGATGGTCGCCGAACCTCCCGGAGGACGTCCAGACGAGGGTCTGCAGGCGGTGTTCCGGTCGGTCTTCCCGATTTCGGACTTCTCCAACGCCTCGATGCTCGAATTCGTTCGCTACGAATTCGAGCCGCCGAAGTACGACGTCGATGAGTGCCGCCAGCGCGGCATGACCTATGCTGCGCCGCTGAAGGTGACGCTGCGCCTCATCGTGTTCGATATCGACGAGGAAACCGGCGCCCGCTCCGTGAAGGACATCAAGGAGCAGGATGTCTACATGGGCGACATCCCGCTGATGACGATGAACGGTACCTTCATCGTCAACGGTACCGAGCGCGTCATCGTCTCGCAGATGCACCGGTCGCCGGGCGTGTTCTTCGACCACGACAAGGGCAAGACCCACTCGTCGGGCAAGCTGCTGTTCGCCGCCCGCATCATCCCGTATCGCGGTTCCTGGCTCGACATCGAGTTCGACGCCAAGGACATCGTCTATGCGCGTATCGACCGCCGCCGCAAGCTGCCGGTGACGTCGCTGATGTTCGCTCTCGGCCTCGATGGCGAAGAGATCCTGTCGACCTTCTACAACAAGATCCTCTACAAGCGGACCAAGGACGGCTGGCGCGTGCCGTTCGACGTCAACCGCTTCCGCGGCTACTCGACCGTCAACGACCTGATCGACGCCGACACCGGCAAGGTCGTGCTTGAGGCCGGCAAGAAGCTGACCGTGCGTGCCGCCCGCCAGCTGCAGGAAAAGGGCCTCAAGGCGCTGCGGATGTCCGACGAGGAGCTCGTCGGCAACTACCTGGCCGAAGATCTGGTCAACCCGAAGACGGGTGAAATCTACGCGGAAGCCGGTGAGGAAATCACCGACAAGACGCTGAAGATGCTGAACGAGCAGGGCTACAAGGAGCTGCCGCTGCTCGACATCGACCATGTCAACGTCGGCCCGTACATCCGCAACACGCTGAACGCCGACAAGAACATGACGCGTGAAGACGCGCTGTTCGACATCTACCGGGTGATGCGCCCGGGCGAGCCGCCGACCCTCGAGTCCGCGCAGAACATGTTCCAGTCGCTGTTCTTCGACGCCGAGCGCTACGACCTGTCGGCCGTGGGTCGCGTCAAGATGAACATGCGCCTCGACCTCGACGCGCCCGATACCCATCGCACGCTGCGCAAGGAAGACATCCTGGCGGTGATCAAGACCCTGGTCGGCCTGCGGGACGGCAAGGGCGAGATCGACGACATCGACCACCTCGGCAACCGCCGTGTGCGCTCGGTCGGCGAGCTGATGGAGAACCAGTACCGCATCGGCCTGCTCCGCATGGAGCGCGCCATCAAGGAGCGGATGAGCTCGGTCGACATCGACACCGTGATGCCGCAGGACCTGATCAACGCCAAGCCGGCGGCGGCGGCGGTGCGCGAGTTCTTCGGCTCGTCGCAGCTCTCGCAGTTCATGGACCAGACCAACCCGCTGTCGGAGATCACCCACAAGCGGCGCCTGTCGGCGCTCGGCCCGGGCGGTCTGACCCGCGAGCGTGCCGGCTTCGAAGTCCGCGACGTGCATCCGACCCACTACGGCCGTATCTGCCCGATCGAGACGCCGGAAGGTCCGAACATCGGTCTGATCAACTCGCTGGCGACCTTCGCCCGCGTCAACAAATACGGCTTCGTCGAGACCCCGTACCGCAGGGTCAAGGAAGGCCGCGTCACCGACGAGGTGGTGTATCTGTCTGCGATGGAAGAGGGCCGCTACGCGGTCGCTCAGGCCAACGTGTCGCTCGACGCCAAGGGCAAGTTCACCGACGATCTGGTGGTCTGCCGCGCCGGCGGCACCCGCGACGTCGTTCCGATGCCGGCCGACCAGGTCGACTACATGGACGTGTCGCCGAAGCAGCTGGTTTCGGTCGCCGCGGCGCTGATCCCGTTCCTCGAGAACGACGACGCCAACCGCGCGCTGATGGGCTCGAACATGCAGCGCCAGGCGGTGCCGCTGGTTCGCGCCGAGGCGCCGTTCGTCGGCACCGGCATGGAAGGCGTGGTTGCCCGTGACTCGGGCGCGGCGATCGCCGCGCGCCGCACCGGCGTGATCGACCAGATCGACGCGACCCGCGTCGTTATCCGCGCCACCGAGGATCTCGATCCGACCAAGTCGGGCGTCGATATCTATCGGCTGATGAAGTACCAGCGCTCGAACCAGTCGACCTGCATCAACCAGCGTCCGCTGGTGAAGGTCGGTGACCATGTTAAGAAAGGCGACATCATCGCCGACGGTCCGTCGACCGATCTTGGTGAGCTCGCGCTCGGCCGCAACGTGCTCGTCGCGTTCATGCCGTGGAACGGCTACAACTTCGAAGACTCGATCCTGCTCTCCGAGCGGATCGTGAAGGAAGACGTCTTCACTTCGATCCACATCGAAGAGTTCGAAGTGATGGCCCGCGATACCAAGCTGGGTCCGGAGGAAATCACGCGCGATATTCCGAACGTGTCGGAAGAAGCGCTGAAGAACCTCGACGAAGCCGGTATCGTCTACATCGGCGCCGAAGTCCGTGCCGGCGACATCCTGGTCGGCAAGATCACGCCGAAGGGCGAAAGCCCGATGACGCCGGAAGAGAAGCTGCTGCGCGCTATCTTCGGTGAAAAGGCTTCGGACGTTCGCGACACCTCGCTGCGGGTGCCGCCGGGCGTGCAGGGCACCATCGTCGAAGTCCGCGTGTTCAACCGCCACGGCGTCGACAAGGACGAGCGTGCGCTGGCGATCGAGCGGGAAGAGATCGAGCGGCTCGCCAAGGACCGCGACGACGAGCAGGCGATTCTCGACCGTAACGTCTACGGCCGTCTCGCTGACCTGCTCGACGGTCGCCAGGGCATCGCCGGTCCGAAGGGCTTCAAGAAGGACACCAAGATCACCCGCGCGGAGCTCGAGGAGTATCCGAAGTCGCAGTGGTGGCTGTTCGCGGCGCCGAACGACAAGCTGATGGCCGAAATCGAGGCCATGCGGAAGCAGTACGACGAGTCGAAGAAGGGCCTCGAGCAGCGCTTCCTCGACAAGGTCGAGAAGCTGCAGCGCGGCGACGAACTTCCGCCCGGCGTGATGAAGATGGTCAAGGTCTTCGTCGCGGTGAAGCGCAAGATCCAGCCGGGCGACAAGATGGCCGGCCGCCACGGCAACAAGGGTGTGGTGTCGAAGATCGTTCCGATCGAGGACATGCCGTTCCTCGAGGACGGCACTCACGCCGACATCGTGCTGAACCCGCTCGGCGTGCCGAGCCGCATGAACGTCGGTCAGATCCTCGAGACGCATCTCGGCTGGGCGTGCGCGGGCCTCGGCAAGCGCATCGGCCAGACCATCGACACCTACTACCAGAGCCAGGATCTCAAGCCGCTGCGCGAGACCCTGAAGAAGATCTACGGCGAGGACGAGACCATCAAGTCGCTCGACGATGGTGAGCTGCTCGAACTCGGCCGCAATCTCAGCCACGGCGTGCCGATTGCGACCCCGGTGTTCGACGGCGCCAAGGAGACCGACATCGAAGAGATGCTGAAGCTCGCGGGCTTCGACGCTTCGGGTCAGTCGACCGTGTACGACGGCCGCACCGGCGATCAGTTCGATCGTCGTGTCACCGTCGGCTACATCTACATGCTGAAGCTGCATCACCTCGTGGACGACAAGATCCACGCCCGGTCGATCGGTCCGTACTCGCTCGTCACCCAGCAGCCGCTGGGCGGTAAGGCGCAGTTCGGCGGCCAGCGCTTCGGCGAAATGGAGGTGTGGGCGCTCGAAGCTTACGGCGCGGCCTACACGCTGCAGGAAATGCTGACGGTGAAGTCGGACGACGTCGCCGGCCGCACCAAGGTGTACGAGGCGATCGTGCGCGGCGACGACACGTTCGAGGCCGGTATTCCGGAATCGTTCAACGTGCTCGTCAAGGAAATGCGCTCGCTCGGCCTCAACGTCGACCTGCACAACTCCAAGCTGGCGGCGCCGCCTCCGGCCGAGGCTGCCGAGTAACTCAATGAGTCGAGCCCGGCGGCGTGCGCTTTGCGCCGGCCGCCGGGTGTCTCCGCCGCGCCAGCGTCACGCGCGCGACGGGGAGTGCCTCTGGAATTCCGATTTTGCGGCTGGTGACGACCGGCACGCGAGGAGATGGCGATGAACCAGGAAATTATGAATCTGTTCAATCCGACGACGCCGGCTCAGGTCTTCGACCAGATCCGGATCTCGATCGCGTCGCCGGAGAAGATTCTGTCGTGGTCGTACGGCGAGATCAAGAAGCCGGAAACGATCAACTATCGTACCTTCAAGCCCGAGCGCGACGGCCTGTTCTGCGCCCGCATCTTCGGGCCGATCAAGGACTACGAGTGCTTGTGCGGCAAGTACAAGCGGATGAAGTACAAGGGCATCATCTGCGAGAAGTGCTCGGTCGAAGTGACTCTCAGCCGCGTCCGTCGCGAGCGCATGGGCCACATCGAGCTGGCTGCGCCGGTCGCCCACATCTGGTTCCTGAAGTCCTTGCCGTCGCGTATCGGGCAACTGCTCGACATGACGCTGAAGGACCTCGAGCGCATCCTGTACTTCGAATACTACGTGGTGCTGGAGCCGGGCCTCACCGACCTCAAGGAGCGTCAGCTCCTGTCGGAGGAGGAGTACCTGCGCGCCCAGGATCAGTACGGCCAGGACAGCTTCACCGCCATGATCGGCGCGGAAGCGATCCGCGAACTGCTGAAGGGCCTCGAACTCGAAAAGATCGACGCGCAGCTGCGCGCCGAGATGGCCGAGACCGACTCCGACATCAAGCACAAGAAGCTCGCCAAGCGGCTGAAGATCGTCGAAGCGTTCCGCTATTCCGGCAACAAGCCGGAGTGGATGATCCTCACGGTCGTGCCGGTGATCCCGCCGGATCTGCGCCCGCTGGTGCCGCTCGACGGCGGCCGGTTCGCGACCTCGGACCTCAACGACCTGTACCGTCGCGTCATCAACCGTAACAACCGCTTGAAGCGGCTGATGGAGCTGCGCGCGCCGGACATCATCATCCGCAACGAAAAGCGCATGCTGCAGGAAGCTGTGGACGCGCTGTTCGACAACGGCCGCCGCGGCCGCGTCATCACCGGCGCCAACAAGCGTCCGCTGAAGTCGCTCGCCGACATGCTGAAGGGCAAGCAGGGCCGGTTCCGCCAGAACCTGCTCGGCAAGCGCGTCGACTATTCGGGCCGTTCGGTGATCGTGGTCGGTCCCGAGCTCAAGCTGCATCAGTGCGGCCTGCCGAAGAAGATGGCGCTCGAACTGTTCAAGCCGTTCATCTACTCGCGGCTCGACGCCAAGGGTCTGTCGACCACCGTCAAGCAGGCCAAGAAGCTGGTGGAGAAGGAGCGGCCGGAGGTTTGGGACATCCTCGATGAGGTGATCCGCGAACATCCGGTGCTGCTGAACCGCGCGCCGACGCTGCATCGTCTCGGCATTCAGGCGTTCGAGCCGGTGCTGATCGAAGGCAAGGCGATCCAGCTGCATCCTCTGGTGTGCTCGGCGTTCAACGCCGACTTCGACGGCGACCAGATGGCCGTGCACGTTCCGCTGTCGCTCGAAGCGCAGCTGGAAGCGCGCGTCCTGATGATGTCGACCAACAACATCCTGCATCCGGCGAACGGCCAGCCGATCATCGTGCCGTCGCAGGACATCGTGCTCGGCCTGTACTACCTGTCGATCATGCGGGAAGGGCTGCCGGGCGAGGGCAAGGTGTTTGCCGACCTCGCCGAGCTCGAGCACGCGCTGTACTCGAAGGTCATCCACCTCCACACCAAGATCAAGTATCGCTGGCATTGGGTGAACGAGGAAGGCCAGAACACGGTCCGTCTGCTGGAGACCACCGCCGGCCGCATCCTGCTCGGTCAGGTGCTGCCGAAGTCGCCGAAGCTGCCGTTCGACGTCATCAACAAGCTGATGACCAAGCGCGAGATCTCCGGCGTCATCGACCAGGTCTATCGTCACTGCGGTCAGAAGGAGACGGTGATCTTCTGCGACCGGATCATGGCGCTCGGCTTCTTCAACGCGTTCAAGGCCGGCATCTCGTTCGGCAAGGACGACATGGTCGTGCCGGGTTCGAAGTGGAAGATCGTCGACTCGACCCGTACGCTGGCGAAGGACTTCGAGCAGCAGTACAACGACGGTCTCATCACCCACGGCGAGAAGTACAACAAGGTGGTCGACGCCTGGTCGAAGGCCACCGAAGAAATCGCCAAGGAGATGATGAAGGAGATCTCCGCGGTTCGGAAGGCGCCGGACGGCTCCGAACAGCAGGTCAACTCGATCTACATGATGGCCCACTCCGGTGCGCGTGGTTCGCCCGCGCAGATGCGTCAGCTCGCCGGTATGCGCGGCCTGATGGCCAAGCCGTCGGGTGAAATCATCGAGACGCCGATCATCTCGAACTTCAAGGAAGGTCTGTCGGTTCTCGAGTACTTCAACTCGACCCACGGCGCCCGTAAGGGTCTGGCCGACACCGCGCTCAAGACCGCGAACTCGGGTTACCTGACCCGCCGTCTGGTCGACGTGGCGCAGGACTGCATCATCACGCAGGCCGACTGCGGCACCTCGCTCGGCATCAAGATGCGGGCGATCGTCGACGCCGGCACCGTGGTCGCTTCGCTGGGCAGCCGTATCCTCGGCCGCACCGCGGGCGAGGACGTGCGCGACCCGGCCACCAACGAGATCATCGTCAAGCGCGGTGATCTGATGGAGGAGCGGGACGTCGAGGCGATCCACCAGGCCGGCGTTCAGGAAGTGAAGATCCGCTCGGCACTGACCTGCGAGCTGGTCAACGGCATCTGCGGCAAGTGCTACGGGCGCGACCTCGCCCGCGGCACCCCGGTCAACCACGGCGAAGCGGTCGGCGTGATCGCGGCGCAGTCGATCGGTGAGCCGGGTACGCAGCTGACGATGCGTACCTTCCACATCGGTGGTGCGGCGCAGATCAACGAGCAGTCGGTGATCGAGTCGAACTTCGAGGGCAAGATCGTCATCAAGAACCGCGCCATCGCCCGCAACGGCGAAGGCCACAATGTTGCGATGGTCCGCAACATGGTGATCGCGATCGTCGATCCGGACGGCTCCGAGCGTGCCACCCATCGCATCCAGTACGGCGCGCGCGTGCACGTCGACGAGGGCGATATGGTCAAGCGCGGCCAGCGTATCGCCGAGTGGGATCCGTACACCCGTCCGATCCTCACCGAGGTCGAGGGTACCATCGACTTCGAGGATCTGATCGAGGATCAGTCGATCTCCGAAACGCTCGACGAGTCGACCGGTATCGCCAAGCGTATCGTTATCGACTGGCGCTCGACCCGCGGTGGTGCGGATCTGCGTCCGGCGATCGTGATCAAGGGCAAGGACGGCAAGGTGCTGAAGCTGGCGCGCGGCGGTGACGCCCGCTACATGCTGTCGGTCGACGCAATTCTGTCGGTCGACGTCGGCGCCCAGGTCAAGCCCGGCGACATCCTCGCGCGTATCTCGACCGAGAGCGCCAAGACCCGCGACATCACCGGCGGTCTGCCGCGGGTGGCGGAGCTGTTCGAGGCACGGCGGCCGAAGGATGCGGCGATCATCGCCGAGATCGCCGGCACCATCCGGTTCGGTCGCGACTACAAGAACAAGCGCCGGCTCTCGATCGAGCCGCTCGACAAGAACGAGGAAGCGCGCGAGTACCTGATCCCGAAGGGCAAGCACATCCACTTGCAGGACGGCGACGTCGTCGAAAAGGGCGACTTCATCGTCGAGGGCAATCCGGCACCGCACGACATCCTGGCGATCAAGGGCATCGAAGAACTCGCGGCCTATCTCGTCAACGAAATCCAGGAGGTCTATCGACTCCAGGGCGTGTTGATCAACGACAAGCACATCGAGGTGATCGTTCGCCAGATGCTGCAGAAGATCGAGATCACCGACCAGGGCGATACCGACATGATCTCGGGCGAGCAGGTCGACAAGATCGAGTTCAACGCGGTCAACGCCAAGGCGGTCGAAGAGGGCAAGAAGCCGGCAACCGGCAATCCTGTGCTGCTCGGCATCACCAAGGCGAGCTTGCAGACCCGCTCGTTCTTCTCGGCGGCGTCGTTCCAGGAGACCACCCGGGTGCTCACCGAAGCCGCGGTCAACGGCAAGGTGGATCCGCTGGAAGGCCTCAAGGAAAACGTCATCGTCGGCCGGCTGATCCCGGCGGGTACTGGCGCCTCGATGGCCAAGATCCGCGAAGTGGCGATGAAGCGCGATCGTCTGATCCTCGACGAGCGCGAGAAGCAGGCGGCGATCGTTCCGGCCGCTGCGCCGGAAGCCGAACCGCTGTCGCTGCCGCCGGCAGAGTAACGTTCGCTTCTGCCATTCAATCCTGGGAAGGGCCGGCCTTGTGCCGGCCTTTCTCATATCTGGGCCGCATTCCGGGCCTTTTGCCGCCACCTTACGGGTTGTTCATCTTCCCTTCAGGTGAAAGGCGCCTTGCTGTATGCCGAACGACGGGAATCCGGCACAGGGGCGCCGTTTCGCCGTCAAAACCAGCCCCAAGTCGCTGAAGTCACGCTGATTTTCTCGGAGAATCACGCCTCGACCGACGGCGCGGAGCAGAGACACGCTGCGTGGCGATCGATGCCGCGGGATGTTGAAAGAGCACCATGTTTGACCTTGCAATCGTAGGTGGCGGCCCGGGCGGTCTGATGAGCGCCTGGTATCTCAAACGAAAGCTCGGGGGCCTGTGCAAGGTCACCATCTTCGAGGCCTCCGATCGGCTCGGCGGCAAGATCGTCACCCAGAAATTCGAGACCGCGCCGGCGATGTATGAGGCGGGCGTCGCCGAACTCTACGATTACTCGATGACCGGCCCGGATCCGCTGCGGGAACTGGTGCAGCACTTCGGCCTGCAGACCATTCCGATGGATGCCGAGCAGGTGCAGCTCGACGGCGAACTGCTCAACGACGTGCCGGGCATGCGCAAGAAGTACGGCGACAAGACCGCCGAGGCGATCGTCGCGTTCCGCAAGAAGTGCACCGAGCAGATGACGCCGACCCAGTATTACGAGGGCGTCGGCGCGCACGACAACGAACACCCCTGGGCCTGGACCAATTGCGAGCAGCTGCTCGACAAGGAGGTCGAGGACTCTACCGCCAAGCGCTTCTTCAAGGTGATGGCGAAGTCCGACATCGCCACCGAGAGCCACAACACCAACGGCCTCAACGCGCTCAAGAACTTCGTGATGGATATCGACGGCTATATCGGCCTGTATTCGATCCAGAACGGCAACGAGCAGCTGATCGAGTGCCTGCGCTCGGAGATCGACGCCGACATCCAGTTCAATCACCGCGTCCTCAAGGTCGGCAAGACCGAGAGCGGCCGCTATGAGCTGAACATGATGAACGGCAAGGGGCCGGAGACGCGCGACTTCGATCTCGTGCTGATGTGCCTGCCGCACAACTGGCTCGCCACGCTGAGCTGGGGCAACGAGCAGCTGCGCAAGGCGATGGTCAAGCACGTCGCCTATTTCGATCGCCCGGCGCACTACCTGCGGATCTCGATGCTGTTCGATTCCCCGTTCTGGGGCGACAAGATCCCGGGCTCGTGGTTCATGTCGGAAGCGTTCGGCGGCTGCTGCGTCTACAACGAAGGCTCGCGCCACGACGTCGGCAAATACGGCGTGCTCAACTTCCTGATCGCCGGCTCGGACGCGCTGGCGTTCTCCAACCTGACCGACAAGGAGCTGATCGAGCTGGCGCTGAAGTCGCTGCCGGCCGAGCTCGGCGACGTCCGCGGGCATTTCCTCGAAGGCAAGACCCACCGCTGGCTGTCGTCGGTGAACTGCATCCCCGGCGGCCTGCCGGTGCGCGACGTCATGACCAACCATCGCCCCGAGCCGAAGAACCATCCGGGCTTCGTCATCGTCGGCGACTATCTGTTCGACTCGACGCTGAACGGTCTGCTCGACTCCTCCGACGCCGCCACCGACATCATCGTCACCGAAACGATGAAGCTGCGCCGTGCCCGCGCCCAGGACGGCAAGCCGGTCTCCGACAAGATCGACCGCGACTATTTCGAGAACTATCGCAACCAGGGCCCGTATCGCGAGGTCTGGAGCCGGTTCACCGATCCGGACTATCTGATCCAGACCATCAAGACGGTTTGGGACAAGCCGGGCGGCTACAAGCTGCTGGTCGCCGGCGCCGCCAGCGGCGAGCTGGTCGGCGCGCTGCGCGAGCGCGGCATCGATGCCTACGGCGTCGAGAACAACCGCTACATCCACGGCAAGACGCCGGAGGCGCTGAAGCCCTACAACAAGCTCGGTTCGGTCGCCGAACTGCCGTTCGAAGACGAAGAGTTCGACTTCGTGTTCGAAACCAGCCTGTGCCACCTCGCCGAGAACCGCGTCGTCAAGGCGATCCGCGAGCTGCATCGCGTCGCGCGCACCGGCGTAATCTTCGGCTCGGTCACCAGCGACATGGATCCGGGCGTGATCGACCGCTACGACCTGCTGCGCGGCGTCAAGAAGCTCGGCACTTGGTGGGAATGGTCGGAGCTGTTCTTCAACAACGGCTTCGACCTGTCGGTGCATCGCAACGATTGCGGCGACGCGCTGTGGGAGCTGGCGGTGAAGGCGGGCAGGGGCCCGGGCCAATGGTACAGCGACGCCGACAGCCTGCGCTATTCGTTCTTCGACAAGGTCGACGACGAGGGGGACGACGACTGAGCCAAGGTCGTCGCGGACGGCTCGCGTTCGCTTCAGCAGATCCGGCGCCGTGGCTTTGAACGAGTCACGGCGTCGCTTATTGTAGTCCTGCGGTCCGGCCACCTAGCGGTTTTCAATTCATGGCGCGCAAGCCCAATCCTCCCGTCACCCCGGACTCTCCGCCAGGCGACAAGTCCGCCGCGCCGCCGCTGGCCGATGCCGCCGCCGGCAGTCCTGCGCCGGGCAGTGAAGGCACCGCCGCCCCGGCCTCGCCGCTCGACGAGAAGTTCGCGCTGCCGGTCGGCGCCGCAGCGCCGGTGGTGCCGACCACCAAGCCTCCGGTGAAGCAGCTGATCGCCGACAAGGTCCCGGCCGCTCCCGTGCCCGGCGCCAAAGCCGCCGCGGCGGACGACGGCGATGATGACGATGAGGACGACGACGAGGAGGATGACGACGACGACGACGACGACGAGGAGGAACTCGTCGTCTTCACCGCGCGTGAGGCCGCCGGCGCATTCGCGACGGTCGCCGGCTTCATCCGGCCGGTCGTTGCCAACTACAAAAAGATGCTGGCGTTCGTGGTGTTCGGCGTGGTCGTCGAAACGCTGTTCAACGTCATCATGCCGCTCAGCCTGAAGTTCCTGATCGACGACGCGCTCGGCGAGGAGGACTTCCACGAACTCTACAAGATCCTGTCGATCCTCGGCGTCGCCGGCGTCATCACCTCGATCATCGCGGTGTGGTACGAGCGATGGGATGCCCGGCTCTCCGCGGCGGTGATCTCCGACGTCCGCACCCGGCTGTTCGAACACGTCCAGCGCCTGCCGGCCGGGTATTTCGCCCGCACCAAGCGCGGCGAGATCCTGTCGCGGTTCTCGATCGACATGGCGGCGTTCTCGCGAGTGGTGGAGATCCTCGCCAACACCGCGCTGCTGCCGTTCCTCGAATTGGTCGCCGGCGTCGTCCTGATGCTGTTCCTGAACTGGCAGCTCGCAGTGTTGGCGCTGTTGATCTTCCCGATCACGCTGATCGGGCCGCGCATCCTGACGCCGAAGGCGGTGCAGGCGAACTACGAGCAGAAGGTGCAGGAAGCCGGGCTGCTCGGCCTGGTGCAGGAAAATGTCGGCGCCCAGGCGGTGGTCAAGGCGTTCAGCCTGCAGCGCAAGATGTTCGGCTTCTTCTCGCTGCGCAATCAGGCGACGCGGCAGAAGATGGCGCAGGCCACCTTCCTGACCTCGATGGTCGAACGCAGCGTCACCGTCGCGGTGCTGATGCTGCATTTGATGGTGCTGGCGCTCGGCGCCTATCTGGCGACCACCGGTCAGATCACCGTCGGCACCTTCGTCACCTTCGAAAGTGCGTTCTGGGAGGTGTCATACAACATCGCCCATCTGATGCAGTTCATCCCGGTGTCGATCCAGGCGGCCGCCGCGGTGCGCCACATGCAGGAGCTGCTCGACGAGAAGACCCCGATCGCCGACAAGCCGGGCGCCGCCGAGATGCCGCGCATCGTCGACAACATCGCGTTCGAGCGGGTGTCGTTCGCCTATGAGGGCGCCGAGCAGCCGGTGATCGACAATCTCAGTCTCAAGCTGAAGGCCGGCAAAACCATCGCGATCGTCGGCCCGAGCGGCTCGGGCAAGAGCACGCTGCTCAACATGGTGTTGCGGCTGTACGACCCGACCGAAGGCCGGGTCTCGGTCGACGGCGTCGACATCCGCAACGTGACGCTGGATTCGCTGCGCCGGAGCATGGCCGTGGTGTTCCAGGAGAACATGCTGTTCAACATGTCGATCCGCGACAACATCCGGCTCGGCAAGGAAGGCGCGACCGACGCCGAGGTCGAGCAGGCCGCCAAGAAGGCGGAGATCCACCGCTTCATCATGAGCCTGCCGCAGAAGTACGACACCGTGGTCGGCGAGCGCGGCGACACGCTGTCCGGCGGCCAGCGCCAGCGCATCGCGATCGCCCGCGCGGTCGTCCGCGATCCTTCGGTGCTGCTGCTCGACGAGGCGACCTCTGCGCTCGACCAGACCACCGAGGCGGCGATCAACAAGACGCTGATGAAGCTGGCGCGCGGCCGCACCATGATCTTCTCGACCCACCGCCTGACCTCGGTGGTCGATATGGACGAAATCGTCGTCGTTTCCGGCGGGCAGGCGATCGAGCGCGGCTCGCACAAGGAGCTGCTCGCCAAGAACGGCGTCTATCGCAAGCTGTGGGACGACCAGAAACGCCACGGCGCCGGCGATGATGACGACGATGAGGATGACGACGACGAGTGAGCGGCGGGGGCGGCTCGCTTCCCGCGGGACGCCGGCTTGTGCCTGGTTTGATGACTCGGACTTAGTCGCCGCCGATATCAGCGCAATCCGGAAGGCCTAGACCGCCTCAATCGGCGAGGCGCCCGAGCCCGTTCAGCTCGTCGCGCAGGCGGTCGGCATCGGCGAGATCGGATTCGATCTCCGCATGCAGCTTGCGCCAGATCGGAACTGCCGCAGCCAGCGTCGTTCGCCCCGTAGGTGTCAGCCGCAACAGCCGCGCGCGCCGGTCCGAAGGATCGATCAGCACTTCGAGCAGATTGCGCCGCTCCAGCGGCTTCAAGTTCGCCGTCAGCGTGGTGCGGTCCATCGCCAGCAGCGCAGCGACACCGCCGAGTGGGGCAGGCTGCGGACGGTTGAGCGACATCAGCAGCGAGAACTGACCGCTGGTGAGCCCGGCCGGTCTCAGCGCGAGGTCGAACCGTCGCGCCAGCGCCCGCGCGGCGCGTTGGGCGTGCAGACACAGGCAGCTGTCGCGCACCAGCAGCGTGGTTTCGAAACTCGGTTCGGCCGGGGAGGACATTTGCGAACGGCTCTTGACAACAGAAGGACGATATACGTTGATATCAACCTAAATCGACGGGATCAAGCGCCGCCACCGGCGGGCTGCGCGGGCCTTAAGCCCGCGCGGCATTCATCGCGCCACGTCGATCAGGGAGGACCACCGCATGAAGATCGTGACCAGCCTGAGCTTCCAGGGGCAGTGCCGTGAGGCGTTCGAGTTTTACGCCAAGGTGCTGGACGGGAAGATCACCGCGGCGTTTCCCTACAGCGACGCGCCGCCGGAGATGCCAATCACCGATCCGAAGTACAAGACTTGGCTGATGCATTGCTGGCTCGAAGTCGGCGATCAGGCGCTGATGGGCGCCGACATGGACACCGGCTGGGCGTCGAACATCGACAAGCCGAAGAACGGGTTCGATGTCACCCTGCACACCCAGGACAAGGCTCAGGCGCAGCGCTGGTACGAGCAGTTGTCCGAAGGCGGCAAGCCGATGATGCCGTTCGCCGAGACGTTCTGGTCGCCCGGGTTCGGCTCGTTGATCGACCGGTTCGGCATCCCGTGGATGATCAATACCCAACCCGCGCAGACCTGAAGGCGCCGCGGACCCGGCGAAAAAATGCCGGTCCGATGTCGGCTGCAGCAGGGGGGCTTCGTCCTCAGAGCAAGGAGAGTCGCTCCTCTAGCGCAAGCCTTTCAACGTCATTGCGAGCGAAGCGAAGCAATCCAGCTTCGTGCACCGAGCTGGATGGCTTCGTCGCTTCACTCCTCGCAACGATGCGGCGAACGCTCGCGCAACATGGGAACAGCCATGAACCATTCGTATCGTTGGGTGATCGTTGCGGCCGGCGGCGTGCTCGGCTGCGTCGCCGCCGGCGCGATGTTCTCGCTGCCGGTGCTGATCCGGCCGATGTCGCAGGACACCGGATGGTCGGTCACCGGCATCTCGACCGCGATGACCATCGGCTTCCTGGCGATGGCCGCCGCCAGCATGCTGTGGGGCAATCTGTCGGACAGGTTCGGCCCGCGCCCCGTCGTGCTGACCGGCTCGGCGGTGCTCGCCGCCAGCCTCGCGCTCGCCAGCCGCGCAGGGGCTCTGATCGAATTTCAGGCGCTGTTCGGCATGCTGGTCGGTGCTGCGACCGCCGCGGTGTTCGCGCCGATGATGGCCTGCGTCACCGGCTGGTTCGACACCGGACGCGGCCTTGCGGTGTCTCTGGTCTCCGCCGGCATGGGGATGGCGCCGCTGACGATGGCGCCGCTGGCGGCATGGCTGGTGACGATCCACGATTGGCGCGGCGCGATGCTGATCATCGCGGCGATCACCGCCGCACTGATGATCCCCGCGGCGCTGCTGGTGCGACGGCCGCCGGCGCTCGAAATGGGTGGCGCTGAGGTTGCCTCCGCCGATGCGCAGGACGACTTGACGCTCAAGCAGGCGGTGCGATCGCCGCAATTCGTCACGCTGATGCTGGCGAATTTCTTCTGCTGCGCCACCCATTCCGGCCCGATCTTCCACACCGTCAGCTACGCGGTGACCTGCGGCATTCCGATGATCGCCGCGACCTCGATCTACAGCGTCGAGGGGCTGTCCGGCATGTTCGGCCGGCTCGGCTTCGGCCTTGCCGGCGACCGCTTCGGCGCCCAGCGTGTGCTGGTCATCGGGCTCTTGGCGCAGGCCCTCGGCGTTTTGGCCTACGCCTTCGTCGGCGGACTCGGCGGCTTCTATGCCGTCGCCGTCGCGGTCGGCTTCATTTATGCCGGCACCATGCCGCTCTACGCCGTGATCATCCGCGAGAATTTTCCGCTGCGGATGATGGGCACGATCGTCGGCGGTACCGCGATGGCCGGCAGCCTCGGCATGTCGACCGGACCAGTGCTGGGCGGGCTGATCTACGATGCCTACGGCAGCTACGCGCCGATGTATCTCGCCTCCTGCGGCATGGGCCTCGCCGCAATGCTGATCCTGGCGACCTTCCGACCGTTCCCGCAGCGGCGGAGCGAGTTGGCAGTGGCGTAGGTGAGGGCGAACGGACTGTACATAGGAGACAGTTTGCCCCCGTCGCACCGTCCGCGACATTTCGCTGATACGCTTAAGTGAGTAGTCCCGCCCGGGCACCACTCAACAGTGTTTGCTCAGCTAATGGAGCCAATACACGGCGCAACTGGCATTTAGGAGAACTGCTCCTGCATCAGGGCGTGCTTCTGGGTCATTTCCTGAAGCTGCTGTTCTATCCGCTCAGGCAAGTCAACAAGGATTGTCTCTGGTCGTCCCAAGTGTAGGTAGCTTATCGCGCTTGAGTTTGCGATCGCCAGTTCGAATACGCGATCAAGATCGTCCCTCGGAATCCCATTTTCTTCGTACATCTTGAGGATTGCAGCAAAGGGGTCTTCGTGCTCGCCATTGATTGCCGCGTTACCTCGCGCGCCGACGTCCAAATAGACTTGGCGATTGATTAGTTTAGCATCCTTAAGGGCGTGGTTAAGATCGCTAAGCAGTTGCATCCGGATCATGCCGCTGACGATTTCAAGCCAGGTCAGCGACCGCTGTCGGATCTTAATGGCGACTTCAACGAAGGCTGAGATTCGGTAGAGGAGACGTGCAATGAAAGAGGCTGCGGCCGGCGCAAAGAGAGGAAACACCGACGCCAGGACCGCGCGGGCGCCCAGTGCGAGAAAGCCATTGCCAACCGTTGCATGATTACGATCGGCGGCATGTGTGTCGCATGCGCTGAGAAGCACGATCGGCGGCACCCGTGTAATTCGTTCGCGCAGAGTCCAAACGTCGATTTTTTCGTCCTTCAGGTAGAGCGAGGCCGGCTCATTGTCCTTATGGGCGCCGTGTCCATCGAAGACCAAGACTTGGCCCTCGAAGGCGTTGATTGCGGCGACAAGTTCGTCGGCGTTCGAAACGTCGGCGTGTTCGATCTTAAGGTTCTTCTTCCAGTGTTTGCTGAAGGCATCGAAGGCGATATCGAACATTCCCGCGATCGGGTCATCCCGCTTTAGAGCGCTGATGACAAGGACGTGCTGAAGTTCCTTGGGTGCCAAAAGGATTGGCGGCTTCATGCCGACCTCACCTATGAAGAGATTTCCCGGAGTAACAGGCACCCTCGCGGTATCTTTACGGATGCAAAGAGGCAGTCCGTCGATGTCAAGCCACTCGACATGTGCGTCCGCGATAACGCGCACACCGATGTTCGCGCCCTGGATGAACTCGATGAATTCGCCGGGTACGGCGGTTTTCATCCGTTCTTGCACCTGCCGGAAGGCGAGGAGACGCTTCCTCGCTGTTGTGCCCGCGGCACGGTACTGCTGCGCGAATGTCCGTACGAGGCCTCCCGTGCGGTTGACGTCGTTCGGCAGGCGGATTACCGGCGCAAACTCGGATGTCGCCAGAGCTGCTACGGCGTCGGTGCCGATATTGAGTTCATCACGCCTCATGCCCATTAGGATATGAAGGTGGGGCGGACGCCCTTCTATCGGTTTGCCGGTTTTCAGGTCTAAGTTGTGAAGTGCGCGTTTAGCCCTCTCGCTTGCATTGAAGTAATTGTATCCAGTCTGCCGTTGCATTGCTTCCTTCACTAGGACGAAACGCCTTCGTTCGTCGTCGGTCAGGTTAGGCGGTGCAGGTAAATCAAAGAATAGCGAATAGATAGCGGGCGCGTAGAGATTGAGGTCGAGCGTTGGGTGGAATATGCGATGTATATGCCGATGGCCATTGCCAGTGCGAAGGTCAAGAACGCTACGTGACGTCTTCACAATCTGGTCGATATAGGGCGCATTTCCGCTCTCGGTATCGTCAAATTCACGATCAACGACATTGCGGTACCCCACACTTGCCATAACCATAAGGTTAGGACTGATGCTGTTGTGCCCCCCGACGTGATAGCCGATGTCGCGATTAGGCAGTTCCACCCAATTTTCGAGGAACTCCCTCGCCTCGGCGATTGAATCGGCATCGATCTCTGCAGGAAGCTTATCGATCACCGCGAGGAACCGCTTCTGAAGCCCGTCAGGGGTCAGTTCTTCGTAGGTGATGTGACCTCCCTTCTGCGCGACGATGGTCGGCTCCACGGGGGCAGGTCGAAATCCATTCGTCATAATCGCGAGGATCCTGTTCCGGTCCGAGGAGAATAACGGTAAAGGGCGTAATCGGCGCGATCGGAAATGACTTGATGGCCCGCGGAGTCTGGCCGAACCAATTTACGGGGTTCTGGCCCGCTACCCGACGCGCAATCAGCGTGTCCTGCCCATCTTTGGTTAGATCAAAGACAGTTGACGGCAAGTAGCTTGCGGCTCTGACCAGTCCGGCGCTGCGCGTAAGGCTCCGTGCAAAACCCTGCATGATGGAAGCTTGCTCGGGCCGACCGTCGGGCACGACGACGATGTAGAATATGCTGTGGTTTAAATCCAAGCTCCCCCCTATTCGAAAATCTAACAAGCGCGCTGCTTGTTAGGGATTCCGGGTTTCATGAGTGACGCCTTATGTTCATTTAGTGGCGCTTACCTTGCATCGCCGTGTTGTTGCAGCCACCGGGATGAGCCGACTGAGGCTCGGTCGCGATTAAAAGATGCAGGTAATTCCAACTGAGACCGTCTGTGGCAGGCACGATCGCATTTGGCGTCTGGATGCGAAATTGCGCTTTTGGCCCATTGCTCCATCCGTCGCGCTCCCGCTTTGGTGCCGGTTCTAAACGCAAGCGGACCTACCTTGTCAGTTCTTCGTCAGATGCAACAACGTCCGCACCAACGGCTGATCGGCCGGCGTTGCTGCCCGCGACACCTGCGCGGTGATGCCGAATAGGCGGTTGTCGGTGTCGTCGATCTTGCAAGAATCGAACGTCGCCAGTCTCGGTGTGGCGACCGGCCGTTGCTCGCCGCGCCGATCCTTGATCACGCCTCCAGCTCCGAGCCGATGTCGCTCGCTTCCTCCGCCGTTGGCCTCGCCGCGATGCTGAGCCTCGCGGCGTTCAGGCTTGCTGCTCTGCCGGCTGGCGTCACCCGACCCGCACGGTGAGCTCGTTACCGCGGCCTTCGTCGATGTCGAGGGAGCGGGAGAAATAGCCGTTGGCGGGAGCGCGGACGTAATCGAGATAGTCTTGCGCAAACGCGTTCTCGCCGAGGATCACGGCGCCGGGTGCCAGCCGCGGCTCGATCAGTTTGAGCACCGGCAGATACAGCGAGAACGCGCCGTCGATCGAGAGAACATCGACGGTGCTGCCGACGTCCTGCAGCGTGTTGAGCGCATCGCCTTCGCGGATCTCCACCAGGTCGGCCAGCCCCGCCGCGTCGAGGTGAGCCCGCGCCCGCGCGACCTTGGTGGGCTCGATCTCGGAGCTGATCAGCCGGCCGCCGCCATTGTCGCGCAGCGCAGCCGCGAGGTAGATCGTCGATATTCCCATCGATGTGCCGAACTCGACGATCCGGGTCGCCCTGCGGGCACGCGCGATCGCATAGAGGAAGCGGCCATAGGCCGGCGACACCGCCAGAAAGTGTTCGGCGTGATCGCGATACGCCGCCCGGTAGTCCGAGCGTTCGGCGGCGATCAGCTCACCCACAGCTTCCTCGACCGAAGTCCCGGACGCCTCCAGCCGCGCCATGAACTCGATCCCGAAATCATGGTCCGCGGCCTCGGCCTCTGCGTGGAGTTTGTCGAGCGTCTCTGCGACGCGCGTGCTGTTCAGCGATGTCATGCAGGTCCCTTTCGGTAGGCCGAGATGGTTTCGGTCTGGGCTGTCCGCGTAAGTAAAGGGAGGTCCCGTTGGCGTCATTACGCAGCTTAGACAGATTGTTATCCATTCACGCCAAGCGGCGCGGTAGGCTGGCTCATGCCACTTCTCACCGACAGCTCCGCTGCGGCCGACTGGACCGAACCCGACGACGTCGCGCGGCCGGTGGTGGCCTATGGCATGGCGTCGGAGATGATCGGTTCGGTCGAGCTCGACAGGCACTGCCATGCCAAGGCGCAGATCCTGCTGGTGCAGCTTGGTGCGCTGAGTTGCCGGGTGGACGGCGGATTGTGGATCGTGCCGCCGCGTAGCGCGGTCTGGATCCCAGGCGGCACGCTGCATGCGATCACCGCGACCGGCAGGCTCGAAGGCTATGCGGCGTTCGTCGCCGCCGGCATCGATGTGGGATTGCCGCAGCGCTGCTGCACCGTCTCGGTGACGCCGCTGCTGCGTGAACTGCTGTTCCGGGCCGTCAGGCTGCCGCTGCTGTACGACGAGGACGGAGCGGCTTCGCGTCTGGTCGCGGTGCTGCTCGACGAGATCGCCGCAGCCAGAATCGAGGATCTGCATTTGCCGATGCCGTCCGATCCGCGGCTGCGCACTTTAGCCGACCTGATGATGGCCGCGCCCGCCGAACGCGGCTCGCTGCAGGGCTGGGCGGCGCGCGCCGGCCTGAGCGAGCGGACGCTGGGGCGGCTGATCAGCCGCGAAACCGGGATGAGCTTCGGACGCTGGCGCCAGCAGCTCGGCGTCATGCTCGCGGTGCAGTGGCTGGCCGGCGGCGCCTCGATCCAGCAGGTCGCCGCCGACCTCGGCTACGAAAGCGTGCCGAGCTTCGTCACCATGTTCCGCAAGACGCTCGGCACGTCGCCGGGCCGCTACATGGCGGAGCGTTTTGCCGGCCGAGCCGCGGAGATTTAGTTGGCGGTATCGGCCCGTCCGGGACTGGGCCTCGCCGCGATTTTGATCTTGGCGACCTTACGGCCGTTTCCGCAGCGGCGGAGCGAGTTGGCGGTGACGTAGGTGAGGGCGGCCTTCTGCTGCGCCGGCAGCGCGGCGCGCTTTACGGAGACAGCGCTTCGATGATGCGGCAGTCGGCGACCGTCCCGCAGCTGCATTGGGTGATCATGTGGTCGAGCTCGTGGCGCAGGGCCTTGAGGTCGGCGATCTTGCGGTCGACTTCGGCCAGATGCTGCTTGGCGATGGCGTCGATGGCATCACAGGAGCGGGTGCGGTCGTCAGACAGATCGAGCAGCGCACGAATCTGATCGAGTGAAAAGCCGAGATCGCGGGCGCGTCGGATGAAGCTCAGACGGTTGAGATGCTCGGTCGTGTAGGCGCGGTAGTTGCCCGGCGTGCGCGCGGGGGCCGACAGCAATCCGATCCGCTCGTAATACCGGATGGTTTCGACCTTGGTGTCGGTCTGACGCCCGAGATCGCCGATTGCGAGATGGTCCGCCTGCATGTCTTGACCCTGTAGCTGCTACAGGGTGCATATGGGGTGTCACAACGCTTTGTCGAGGTGACGCTATGGCGACCAACGCCTACAAAACTCGCGTAGAGGGCATGGATTGCGCCTCCTGCGCGCTCAAGATCGAAACGGCGATGCAGCGGCTGCCGGGTGTCGCGGATGTCCGCGTCAGCTATTCGGCTGCCACCTTGGCGCTTCGGTTCGATCAAGACAGAATCTCGCCGAGCACCATCGATGACGAGCTTCGCTCGCTCGGTTATCGACCTGAGGCAATTGCGCCGTCGCCCAGGAGCATCCGGGCCGAGCGAAAACGGCTGCCGTGGTGGCAGGACGCGAAGCTGCAAACCGTCATGATCGCAGCGGCGGTTTTCGCTCTGGCGTTCGCGTTAGCGCAGCTGTTTCCGGCCTACGCGCGATGGCTCTATTCCGCCGCGGCCGCGGTCTGTCTGATCCCAATCGCACGCCGGGCCTTGATCGGCGCACGTTCGGGATCGCCGTTCAGCATCGAAACGCTGATGACCGTTGCGGCGATCGGCGCGGTCATGATCGGTGAGGCTGAGGAAGCGGCCGTGGTCATCGTTCTGTTCAACGTTGGCGAATGGCTGGAGACGTTCGCAGCGGGGCGCGCACGAGCGGGCATTGAAGCGCTGACCGACGTCGTGCCACGCACGGCGAGACGGCTGCGCGACGGCTCGGACCAGGTCGAGGAAATTCCGGCCGCCGACCTGATGATCGGCGATGTCGTGGTGGTGCGTCCCGGCGACCGCATCCCGTCGGACGGCAAGGTCCTCGACGGACATTCCGACGTGAACGAAGCGCCGATCACCGGCGAGTCCGTGCCGGTCGCCAAGGCGGTCGGCGATCACGTCTATGCCGGCAGCATCAATGCGAACGGCGAGTTGCGCATCGAGACGACGAATGCGGCCGCCGACAACACCATCGCGCGCATCATCCACCTCGTCGAACAAGCGCAGGAGAGCAAAGCGCCGACGGAACGGATGATCGATCGTCTCAGCCGGTGGTACACGCCCGCCGCGATGCTGGTGGCGCTCCTGGTCATCATCGTGCCGCCGCTCGGCTTCGGCGAGGATTGGGCGACCTGGATCTATCGCGGCCTGGCCACGCTGCTGATCGCGTGTCCATGCGCCCTCGTGATTTCGACCCCGGCCGCGATTGCCTCCGGGCTTGCGGTGGGGGCTCGCAAAGGGCTGCTGATCAAGGGCGGTGCTGTGCTCGAAACGCTCGGCAAGGTGAAGACCGTCGCCTTCGACAAGACCGGCACGTTGACGCTGGGGCAGCCTCAGGTGACCGACGTGGTGTCGGTCATTGGTCAGCAGGACGACGCCGTGCTCGCGCGCGCCGCGGCGGTCGAAGGCAACACCAGTCATCCGATCGGGCAGGCGATCGTCCGCGCCGCGAAGGCACGTGCCTTGCAGCTGCCCGTGGTGTTCGGCGGAAGTCAGGCGGTGCCAGGCAAGGCGATCTCCGCGCGTCTCAAAGACGGCTTCGCCTTCGTCGGATCTCCGCGCTTTGCTGCCGAACGGACCACGATCCCGCCGGCGCTTGCGACGACGATCTCGGGCCTCGAGCGTGAGGGCAAGACGGTCGTGGTCCTCATCTCTGGAAGCGCCTGCGAGGGAGCGATTGCGGTGCGCGACGAGCCGCGCCCGGATGCGGCAGGAGCGTTGCGGCAACTGACGTCCAAAGGCATCGCGGTGGTGATGCTGACCGGCGACAACGCACGAACTGCGCAGGCCATCGCAGGCCAACTCGGCATGGAGGCCCGCGCGGAGCTGCTGCCCGACGCCAAGCTCGCCGAGATCAGTCGCCTGAAGGAAGTATCTCCCGTCGCGATGGTCGGCGACGGCATCAACGATGCGCCGGCGCTGGCGGCCGCGTCCGTCGGCATCGCCATGGGCGGAGGAACCGACGTGGCATTGGAAACCGCCGACGCGGCGCTGCTGAATGATCGCGCCCATGGCGTCGCGGAGTTGATCGCGCTGTCGCAGGCGACCCTCGGCAACATCTGGCAGAACATCTCGATCGCGCTCGGGCTGAAAGCGGTGTTTCTCGCCACCAGCCTGCTGGGCGTGACGACGCTGTGGATGGCGATCCTCGCCGACACCGGCGCCACCGTGCTGGTCACCGCAAATGCCCTCAGATTACTTCGGTGGCGGGCGTCAGAGAATTGATGCGGTGTGCGGGCTTTAAGACTCTCGGCAGCTGCCGCGTGCTGTCTGCGCGCGCCTGCTCGACGACGCGGGCCGCCTCAGTTCTTTGTCAGATACAGCGGCGTCCGCACCGTGAGCTGATACGCGGGCTTCGGTGTCCATGCCACCTGCGCGGTGATGCCGAACAGGCGGTTGTCGTTGTCGTCGAGCTTGTCGAGATCGATGCGCAGGATCGGCTGGGTGAAGGCGTCGATCGGGGTGAAGCGCAGCAATTCGGCGCCGCCGAACGACTGCAGGCCGGCGCGCCCGGTCAGCTTCCAGTTGTTGTCCCACTGATAGTAGCCGCCGAGCCAGCCGACGGTGTTGGGATGGATCGCGGCGCGGTCGGCGTCGATCGCCGTGGTGGTGAACTGGACGCCGGCGAGGACGCCGCGGGTCTCGTCGGCGTCGAACGCGTAGGACGCCTCCAGGATGGTATTGAGCGAGGTGGTGGCCAGCGGTCCGCTCGGCACCGAGCGGGTGAGGGTGGTCTGCAGCGTCAGGGTCGGCAGCGAGCCGCCATCCTGGCGATAGATGTCGGCCTGGACGCCGACGTTCCAGCTGGTGATGTCGACCGAGCTCCAGCCGGCGCCGCTGTTGCTGGTGGTGGTGCTGAAGCCGCCGTACAGCGAGACCCGGTCATTGACGTCGATCGTCAGCGGCACGTCGAGTTCCACGCTCTGGCTCGCCGGCAGCGTCGGCGCCTGCAGCGGCGGCAGCGCCGCCAGCTCGCGCAGGCGGGACAGCACGGCGATGGTCGGGTTCGAAAACCCGATCGAGAGCGTTCCGGCCGGGGTGCGCCCGTAGGTGGTGCGGAAGTCGAAGTAAATATTGGGGTAGGTCTGAGCCGGCGTCTCGTCGTCGTCATCGTCGTCGGCCGCAAAGGCCGGGCCGGCAAGGAACTGCAGCGCGCCGGCGGCGATGGCGATCGCCGCCACCCGGCGCCAAGGCTGCGGCAGTGACCGATCTCGCCCCGAACCCGCCATTTGTTTCCACGCATCCCGCGGCCGGCCGACACGGCGCCCCGGCGGCCACTTAGCCATAGCGCCACTGGTGCCGGCAATCCGGAGCGGCGGCCGGTCTGTGGATCGTGCCGCCCCGCGACGCTCCCGGCGAACCGGCGCGCCCATCTCGTAGGTCTGCGGGCGCAGTGCGCGTACTAAAATACCGTTGTATCCCTCGGAAAGCCTGAGCGGGGGTCGGCTGTCTCGAATCGAGACGCCAAGGGAGCGCGAATCCGTCGCCGAGTCGGTACGGAATCGCTCGGCCGATTGCTCACGATTCTATGAATCAGGTCCCGCGAGATGCCGATCCGCATCCCGCGAGCCGGTCGTCGAGGCCGAAATCGGAGCTCCAGCGCGGCCGGAGCGGGATGCCAGAACGTCCCATTTCATCGGCGTTTCACGACGGTCGGGGAGGTAGTAGAAAGTCGTCGCCGAACCGTCATCTGGCAGCTGTTTTGCCTTGACTTAGGATAGGTCCGCCGATACAACCCGCCCACTTCAAGACAGGCGGTGAGCGTCGCCAACGTCGGAACGGACAACCCGGGCCGTCCTTTCAAGGACTTACGGGCACCACCCTCGACCCAAGACGCTCAAACGCTGTCGACATAAGCCAGGCAATGCCAGGACATTAAGCGTTCTTTCGAGCTCTTTCTCGGCAAGGACGGTTTTGGAAGCATGACCTCGGTAGGAACCGGTCAGCGGAAAGCTGCCCGGTCTTTGCTGCGGTCCTCTGTTGCGTGGAAGCGCTTTCCGCTCAGCGATGGGTGGCTGGCGCGATTTCGCTTTGCGTGATCGGACGATTGGTCCGGTCGAGCAGGGCGGCCGCTGGAGCGGGTAGCTCCGAACGAATTTGCGAAACCGACTGACCGGTTTCGCGCGAAGCTTGAGGGTGAAGGCGAAGATGCCGACGATCAACCAGCTGATCGCAAATCCGCGCGTGGTGCAGAAGTCGCGCAAGAAGGTTCCGGCGCTGCAGCAATCGCCGCAGAAGCGCGGCGTGTGCACCCGCGTCTACACCACGACGCCGAAGAAGCCGAACTCGGCGCTGCGTAAGGTCGCCAAGGTGCGTCTGACCAATGGCTTCGAGGTCATCGGTTACATTCCGGGTGAGGGTCACAACCTGCAGGAGCACTCGGTGGTCATGATCCGCGGCGGCCGCGTCAAGGACTTGCCGGGCGTGCGCTACCACATCCTCCGCGGCGTCCTCGATACCCAGGGCGTCAAGAACCGTAAGCAGCGCCGTTCGAAGTACGGCGCGAAGCGTCCGAAGTAAGCGGGGAGAGCATCCATGTCCCGTCGTCACGCCGCCGAAAAGCGCGAAGTTCTTCCCGATCCGAAGTTCGGGAACATCATTGTCACCAAGTTCATGAACTCGGTGATGTACGCCGGCAAGAAGTCGGTCGCCGAAAGCATCGTTTACGGTGCGTTCGACCTGATCGAAGCCAAGACCAAGCAGCCGCCGCTCGGTGTGTTCGAGCAGGCGCTCGACAACGTGATGCCGACCATCGAGGTTCGCTCCCGCCGCGTCGGTGGTGCGACCTACCAGGTCCCGGTCGAAGTTCGTTCGACCCGCCGCCAGGCTCTGGGCATTCGCTGGCTGATCGCCGCCGCCCGCGGCCGCAACGAAAAGACCATGACCGAGCGGCTGTCGGCTGAACTGCTCGATGCGTCGAACAACCGTGGCAACGCGGTGAAGAAGCGTGAAGACGTGCACAAGATGGCGGAAGCCAACCGCGCGTTCTCGCACTATCGCTGGTAACGGCGAAGCAACGGAATCAAGGAAGACGCTATGCCCCGCGTTCACGCCATCGAGGACTACCGCAACTTCGGCATCATGGCCCACATCGATGCCGGCAAGACCACGACGACCGAGCGCATCCTCTATTACACCGGCAAGAGCCACAAAATCGGCGAAGTGCACGAAGGTGCCGCGACGATGGACTGGATGGAGCAGGAGCAGGAGCGCGGCATCACCATTACGTCGGCCGCGACGACCGCGTTCTGGAACGGCAAGCGTCTGAACATCATCGACACTCCCGGCCACGTCGACTTCACCATTGAAGTCGAGCGTTCGCTGCGCGTGCTCGACGGTGCCGTGTGCGTTCTCGACTCCAACCAGGGCGTCGAGCCGCAGACCGAGACCGTGTGGCGCCAGGGCGATAAGTACAAGGTTCCGCGGATCGTCTTCGCCAACAAGATGGACAAGACCGGCGCTGACTTCTTCAAGTGCCTGCAGGACATCATCGACCGCCTCGGCGCCAAGCCGGTGGCGATCCAGCTGCCGATCGGTTCGGAGAGCAACTTCAAGGGCGTGATCGATCTGGTCCGCATGAAGGCTGTGGTCTGGAACGACGAGTCGCTGGGCGCGAAGTTCGAAGACGCCGAGATCCCGGCCGAGCTGCTCGACCAGGCCAAGGAATATCGCGAGAAGATGATCGAAGCCGCCGTCGAGCTCGACGACGACGCGATGTCTGCGTATCTCGAAGGCAACGAGCCGGACGAGGCGACCCTCAAGCGCCTGATCCGCAAGGCGGTGCTGACCGGTGCGTTCTATCCGGTGCTGTGCGGCTCGGCGTTCAAGAACAAG
This sequence comes from Rhodopseudomonas sp. G2_2311, assembly GCF_047501505.1. NCBI lineage: Bacteria > Pseudomonadati > Pseudomonadota > Alphaproteobacteria > Hyphomicrobiales > Nitrobacteraceae > Rhodopseudomonas > Rhodopseudomonas sp. G2_2311. The sequence goes on along the minus strand of NZ_JAZDRK010000034.1, from coordinate 1,440 downwards.
GGCGTGCAGCCGCTGCTCGACGCCGTGGTCGACTACCTGCCGTCGCCGATCGACGTGCCGGCGATCAAGGGCACCGACGACAAGGGCAACGAAGTCGTGCGCAAGGCGGACGACAAGGAGCCGCTCGCGCTGCTCGCGTTCAAGATCATGGACGACCCGTTCGTCGGCACCATCACCTTCTGCCGCATCTACTCGGGTATCCTGCAGAGCGGCACCGGCGTGGTGAACTCGACCCGCGAGAAGAAGGAGCGCATCGGCCGCATGCTGCTGATGCACGCCAACAACCGCGAAGACATCAAGGAAGCCTATGCCGGCGACATCGTCGCGCTGGCCGGCCTGAAGGAAGCTCGCACCGGCGACACGCTGTGCGATCCCGCCAACCCGGTGATCCTCGAAAAGATGGAATTCCCGGAGCCGGTGATCGAGATCGCGATCGAGCCGAAGTCGAAGGCGGACCAGGAAAAGCTCGGCGTCGCTCTGGCGAAGCTGGCGGCGGAAGATCCGTCGTTCCGGGTGTCGACCGATCAGGAGTCCGGCCAGACCATCCTCAAGGGCATGGGCGAACTCCATCTCGACATCAAGGTCGACATCCTGAAGCGCACCTACAAGGTGGACGCCAACATCGGTGCGCCGCAGGTGGCGTTCCGTGAGCGCATCACCAAGAGGGCCGAAGTCGACTACACCCACAAGAAGCAGACCGGTGGTACCGGTCAGTTCGCTGCGGTGAGCTTCGTGGTCGAGCCGACCGAGCCGGGCGCCGGTTACATCTTCGAATCGAAGATCGTCGGCGGTGCGGTGCCGAAGGAGTACATCCCGGGTGTCGAAAAGGGCATCGAGAGCGTGCTGTCTTCGGGCGTGGTCGCGGGCTTCCCGGTGGTCGACGTCAAGGTGACGCTGGTCGACGGTAAGTACCACGACGTCGACTCGTCGGCGCTGGCCTTCGAAATCGCCTCTCGTGCCGCGTTCCGCGAAGCGCTGCAGAAGGGCAAGTCGGTTCTCCTCGAGCCGATCATGAAGGTCGAAGTTGTGACCCCGGAAGACTACACCGGTTCGGTCATCGGCGACCTGAACTCGCGGCGTGGCCAGATCCAGGGTCAGGACATGCGCGGCAATGCCAACGTGATCAACGCGATGGTGCCGCTGATGAACATGTTCGGCTACGTCAACAACCTGCGCTCGATGAGCCAGGGCCGGGCGAACTTCACCATGCAGTTCGACCACTACGCGGAAGCGCCGGCCAACGTGTCGGCTGAAGTCCAGAAGAAGTTTGCCTGATTGTCGCAGGTGTAAGCCGCGACTGAACGGAGAGAGCAATGGCCAAAGCAAAGTTTGAACGTACGAAGCCGCATTGCAACATCGGGACGATCGGTCACGTCGACCATGGCAAGACGTCGCTGACGGCGGCGATCACCAAGGTTCTGGCGGAGACGGGCGGTGCGA